>JAZGFW010000116.1:0-2776 GCA_036479895.1 Cocleimonas sp.
ATACAAAGTCTAAAGTAAAAGTAAAAAATATCGAAGATAAAATCCGGTATGCTGCAGGAAAACCAAGCCTTCACACTAAATCTACAGAAGAAAAAAGTGCAGGCAAAAAAGATGACAAGCTAGCTCCTCCTAGTAAAAAGCTTGTTAAATACTGTAAATCACAACGTTCAAATTTAAAGCAACTGAAAGAAAACTTTAATACTACTTGGGTAGAAGCGAATGGAAAAAAATCTTTATTGAGCCAGAAGCAACGTAAAGACAAAGTTAAAGAAATTAGAAAAAGTATAAAAAATGAGTGCGCTGGCGTTTAAAAACCATAGTTTCTTAGCATTTAACATGGAAAATTTTACAGCGACTAAATAATTGGGTAGCTCCATTTCAAAAAAACTAAAGTAACCAGCATCCCCTAATATATTAAATAGATATTTTTAACAGCCTGTCAATTCCATTTTCAATATTTTATAATCCATGAAATAACCTATTCAATAAGTATCATTCCAAGTAACAAACACTTAAAATCCATTGTTTATTCTAGTTAATTACACATAAACAATGAAAGTATCCCAATTCCCCATCTCCACATTGCGTGAAACGCCTGCTGATGCAGAAATTATCAGTCATCAATTAATGCTTAAGTCAGGCATGATTCGTCGTTTAGCCTCTGGCTTATACACGTGGGCACCCTTTGGGTTGAAAGTGTTACGTAAAGTCGAAGCAATTGTGCGTGAAGAAATGAATCGCGCAGGCGGTGTAGAATTATTAATGCCAACGATTCAACCAAGCGAGTTGTGGCAAGAGTCAGGTCGTTGGGAGCAATACGGTCCAGAGCTTTTACGTATGAAAGACCGCAAAGGCACCGAATTTTGCTACGGCCCTACGCATGAAGAAATCATCACCGATTATGCGCGTAAAGAGTTAAAATCCTACAAAGATTTACCCGTTAGTTACTACCAGATTCAAACCAAGTTTCGTGATGAAGTACGCCCACGTTTTGGTGTGATGCGCTCTCGCGAATTCCTTATGAAAGATGCTTATTCTTTTCATATTTCACAAGACTCATTGCAACAAACTTATGATGTGATGTTTGAGGCGTACAACCGCATTTTCACACGCTTAGGCTTAAAGTTTCGCCCTGTATTGGCAGATACCGGTTCTATCGGTGGAAGCGCCTCACATGAATTTCATGTACTGGCAGATTCTGGTGAAGATGCGATTGCATTTTCTAATGAGAGCGACTACGCCGCTAATGTTGAGCTAGCTGAAGCGGTAGCACCCGCAGGCGAGCGACCTGCTCCATCACAAGAATTGAAAACTATCGACACGCCTAATCAGCATACCATTGATGAACTATCTGAGTTTTTGAAGCTTGACCCTAATCAATCGATTAAAACATTGATTGTGGTTGGTGAAGAAGATGAAAATGGGGAAAGCTCTGTTATTGCTCTCCTTATGCGCGGTAATGACCAACTCAACGAACTTAAAGCCGAAAAGCTGGCAGGTATCGCATCACCCTTATGTTATGCGACGGATGAAGAGTTACTTAAATACACAGGTGCTAATGCCGGCTCCATTGGTCCTGTGGGTTTGCAAGAGAAAACCATCAAAATCTACGCAGACCGTGCCACCCAAAATATGGCAGATTTTGTTTGTGGCGCAAACCAAGATGAAAAACACTACACCGGCGTAAACTGGGCGCGTGACCTCCCAGAAGCAGAATTTGTAGACGTGCGCAATGTAGTTGAAGGTGATCCAAGCCCTGACGGAAAAGGCACACTGAGTATTTTACGAGGCGTAGAAGTTGGGCACATCTTCCAACTGGGCACAAAATATTCTGAAGCGATGAATGCCACGGTGTTAGGTGAAAACGGCAAACCACAAGTCATGACCATGGGTTGTTACGGTATCGGTGTAACGCGCGTAGTTGCCGCCAGCATCGAGCAAAACCATGACGATAACGGTATTGTATGGCCAGAATCACTCGCACCTTTCCAGCTAAGCATCGTACCCATAAACTACCAAAAATCTGATGATGTTCGAGTAGCCGCTGATGCACTTTATGACGAACTAACCGAAGCAGGTTTTGATGTATTACTCGATGATAGAAAAATGCGTGCAGGCGCGATGTTTGCTGACCATGAGTTGATTGGTATTCCGCATCGCATCGTAATTTCTGACCGAGGCCTGAAAGAGAATCAGTTTGAGTTTAAGTCACGTACCGATGATGAAGCGACTAATATTGATAAGGCTTCTGTGATGGAGTTGTTGATCAAAAAAGTTGCTAGTTAAACTCTCTGTATAAACTATCGAAAGTACGAAAATGAAACTCAAAACGTATTTTTGAGCTGTCATCGCAGATGCAAGTTGGTTATTTGAGACTGTAACTAATTCTGTGTTACTGCTATTCTGGATTGTGAAGCGATTAATGACACAAAAGAAACCTGTTTCGTAAGCTGTTACTAATTATTTTTCCTCAAAAGTATTAATTACAACCCCATTACTTATCTCATCACTTCTGGGTGCCTCAAAACGGGGCTCCATAAATTGAAACATTTGATCAGTAACTTCAAATGAATATACATCTGGATTTTTTTCAATATTTCTTTTAGTAACTCGCTGCTTCCTGATATTTACTGGAGTGCTGATATAGTGAACCTCTGCTTTTATTCCAAGCACTTTCGCTTTATCAATAAATATTTTTCTTTGATCTTTCGTCGTAAACCCAAGATCTAATACAACGTTCCCCTTGTTATAAATAACCTGTTCTGCAACCTCCCAA
>JAZGFW010000117.1:0-13572 GCA_036479895.1 Cocleimonas sp.
TCTTCTGAGTCATCTTCCTCCCAGTTTTTCATAAACAAGCCTTCAACTTGATAACCTTGTTCAAGTAAAAGCAGGGCAGCAACGGAGGAGTCTACCCCACCAGACATACCAATAATGACTTTTTGATCTTTCATAGTCAGATTATCCTGCATCTAGCTAAATATGCAAAAGCTTTAGGACAGTTTTTATTGATAACTGTATTGTTCTAATATGGTATGCGATTCGGTGCAGGGCTTTCTGATGCGTAACCAGTATTTAGCCTAAAGAAAAAAATAAAAAAATTAACCATGAAAGGCATGAAGAACATGAAGGTTAAAACCCTCTTTTTTAGGGTATTTCTTTTCTTCATGGACTTTATGCCCTTCATGGTAAAAAATCTTTCTCTTTTTTAAGAAGTTCAGTGTGAAATAGTCCCACAGGGCAGGATAACAGCATCAAAGTGCATGATATTGAGTGCTAACTTAACTTTTTACTAAAACTATTCATTAAAACGCCATAAATAGGTACAAATATTAAAAGGCTTACGACAAGCTTAAAGACATAGTCGACCATCGCAATTTCTGGCCAATTATTTGCCATAAACTCATCCGTGCTTTTGTAAAATGCGATGACAAAGAAAATGATGGTATCAATTAATGTACCGATGACAGATGAAAAAGCAGGGGGAATCCACCAGTTTTTATTCGTGTTATTACCAGTGTTCTTACGTAGCGCACTAAAAACAAAAATATCCAGTAACTGTCCTATTACATAAGCTAGGAAGCTAGCAACGGCGATTCGTGCTACAAAGGTATTTAGCTCGCTAAGTTGAGGGAAGCCAGTGAAGTTACCTTCAAAAAAGATAACTGAAAGCAAGTAAGAAATAATAATCGCAGGAACCATTGCCAAAAAGATTATACGTCGCGCATGTGGCGCACCATAAAGACGAATGGTTAAGTCAGTAGCTAAGAAAATTATGGGAAAGGTAAAAGCCCCCCATGTGGTTTGAAAGCCAAAAACAGTAACGGGTATTTGTACCAAATAGTTACTGGCAGCAATAACGACTAAGTGTAATAAAACGAGCGGGAGTAGTATTTTTTTTGTACTTAAAGCAGAGGTTGACGTATTCATACGAAAAATCCTTTTTGTCTATGGGGTTGAGGGAACCCATTGGTAAATGTGTTATGCGTAACACGGCAAGCGCGCGATTATACTGAAGTTAGTTTCAAGTACAAATTTATTTAGTACTATTATTTAAACACTATTTTACGCAAGCGACTAATATCATCACGAGTCTGCGCTGCTTCTTCAAATTCCAAGTCCTTCGCGTGTTGAAACATCTTTTTCTCTAGCTTGGTTATTTCTTTGAGTGCTTTATCAGGTGTCATACTCGCAGAATAGCTGGCTGAGCCTTCGGCAACTTTGTCCAGCTTCTTGCCTCGCCCACGCATAGAGCTACCGTAGGCGCCTTCCATAATATCGGTGACTTTTTTCTTGATACTGGTGGGCGTAATATTGTATTTTTCATTATGGGCGATTTGCTTAGCGCGTCTGCGTTCGGTCTCATCCATTGCGGCTTGCATGGATTTTGTGATTTTATCCGCATACAAGATTGCTCTACCCTCAACGTTTCGGGCAGCACGTCCTATGGTTTGTATGAGCGAACGTTCTGAACGTAAAAAACCTTCTTTGTCGGCATCTAAAATAGCAACCAGTGATACTTCAGGCATGTCTAATCCTTCGCGCAGTAAGTTAATACCCACTAAAGCATCAAATTCACCCAAACGTAAATCACGAATAATTTCAACACGTTCGACAGTATCAATATCAGAATGCAAATAACGCACACGTTTACCGTGCTCTATTAAATAGTCGGTTAAGTCTTCTGCCATGCGCTTGGTTAAGGTGGTGATGAGTACCCGCTCGTTGCGGCTGGCTCGTTCAGTTATTTCTGACATCACATCATCAACTTGGCTGGTGACAGGTCTAATTTCTATGGTTGGGTCAAGCAAACCTGTCGGGCGCACTACTTGTTCTGCAATATTGTCACAATGCTCTGTTTCATAATTACCAGGCGTGGCGGATACGTGTATGACTTGCGGAATCAGCTTTTCAAATTCTTCAAAACGCAGCGGGCGATTGTCTAACGCCGAGGGTAATCTAAAACCGTATTCGACTAGGTTTGTTTTACGTGAAAAGTCACCTTTATACATCGCGCCTATTTGGGGCACGGTGGCGTGTGACTCATCAATAATCACTAAGGAATCTGCAGGTAAATAATCAAACAAACAAGGCGGCGGCGCACCAACAGGTCGCCCTGATAAATAACGTGAGTAATTTTCAATGCCTGAGCAATAACCCACTTCGACAATCATTTCAATATCGTATTGAGTGCGTTCTTCAAGGCGCTGGGCTTCGACTAAACGATTATTATCACGCAAGTCTGCTAAACGATCTTTAAGTTCTATTTTGATATGTTCAACCGCATCTAACATCACTTGGCGTGGGGTTACATAATGCGATTTGGGGTAGATGGTTAGGCGTGGGGTTTTGCGTAGAATCTCACCTGTGAGTGGGTCGAAATAACTAAGTTGCTCAACCTCGTCATCAAATAGCTCAATGCGTACTGCCTCAATGTCAGAGTCAGCGGGATGCACATCAATCACATCACCCCGTACCCGATACGTGCCACGTGATAGCTCAATATCATTGCGCTTGTACTGCAAATCAACCAGCCGATGAATAATAGTGCGTTGATCTGTTTTCTCTCCACGATCTAAGTGCAACATCATTTTTAAATATGACTTGGGATCACCTAAACCGTATATGGCAGAAACAGTAGCGACAATGATTGTGTCGGTGCTTTCCATTAACGCCTTGGTTGCGGACAAACGCATTTGTTCTATATGTTCATTTATAGAGGCATCTTTTTCAATATACACACCAGAGGCTGGCACAAAGGCTTCTGGCTGATAGTAATCGTAGTAGGAAACAAAATATTCGACTGAATTATTCGGGAAGAACTCTTTCATCTCACCATATAACTGAGCCGCCAAGGTTTTATTGTGCGCCATGATAATAGTGGGGCGCTGGGTTTGGGCAATGATGTTTGCCATGGTGAAGGTTTTGCCAGAACCAGTTACACCAAGTAAGGTCTGATGCATTAAGCCATCGTTTAAACCATCGACTAAAGATTTAATGGCGGTCGGTTGATCGCCAGATGGTTTGAATTCGGTATGTAGGTCGAAAGAGTTTTTCATAGGTATCCGCAGATTACACAGATTTATGCAGATTAAAAACAAGTATTCTTAATTTTTTGTGACTTACGCAATATCGTTATTATTAGGTGGCGCTAAAAGAACTAGGAAGCCTGAAGTTCATTGAGCTTCTTATGGTAAACCACTAATTTTTTTGAGAGATACAACCATGTTTTTTCACCAGAAACAGCCTCTTCTTGTTTTTCTTTGATGAATTTAACAGCAAAAGCCAGTGCTTCAATTTGTTCTTCTGATGATTCAATACCCGATAGAAAATCAGAAAGCTCTTCTTCAACCTCTGTTAAGTCTAGTCTGGGTAGTTTTACCATAGGTTCCCGGATGATAGATTGTGTTAGTTTTTCTAAAAATCCCATGTATGAATACTTCAAAATTAGCGTACGCGAATCATAAAACTATATGAGAGAAGTACAACTCTTTTTTGGTTTCAAAGGCTGAAATTATTCGATAGCTGTAAAATTAACTGTCGTTTTTATAAATGACAACATTTATAGAGTTGCTTCATAATTCTATTGTGCAAAGGTCTCAAAAAAGCGTATATTTATAGAGACCCTTGCACGTGAGGTATGACGGATAAAAAATGCTTGAATCCCACCTATTTTTCCTAAAAACTCGCTCAATAGCCCTGCTATTAACCTCGTTTTTAGAAAAAACAGGTGAAATTACGCTATTTTTTATCTCGCCATACTCTCGTGCAAAGGTCTCTTATAATTAATTTTCATCATGATTTCAAGGTATAGCTTAAATGGCAATCAAACTTTCTGAGCGTGTAAACCGCGTAAAACCTTCTCCCACACTTGCTATAGGCGCTTTAGCGTTGCAGTTAAAAGCAGAAGGGCGTGATGTGATTAATTTAGGGGTAGGTGAGCCAGACTTTGGTACACCAGATCATATTAAAGCAGTGGGTATTGCAGCGATAACAGAGGGTAAGACGGGCTATACAGCCGTTGATGGCATTCCTGAATTAAAAGAAGCTATTATTAATAAGCTAAAACGAGATAACCAATTTGATTACCAGCCCGATCAGATTTTAGTCTCATGTGGTGGCAAGCAAAGTTTTTCTAATCTATGTCAGGCGTTAATCAATGATGGTGACGAAGTTATTATACCCGCGCCGTATTGGGTGTCTTATCCTGATATAGTTTTGCTAGCAGGTGGCGTACCTGTGGTTGTTGAAGCAGGGCAGGAGAGTAACTTTAAATTAACGGCTTCAATGCTAGAAGATGCTATTACAGACAAGACCCGCTTGTTTGTAATCAATAGTCCCTCAAATCCTACGGGCGTTTCATATTCTAAAGAAGAGTTGGCAGAACTAGGTCAGGTTTTGCTTAAATACCCAAATATCGTAGTGGCTACAGACGATATGTACGAGTTAATTTTATTTGATAATCTTACAAAAGATAACAAACGTCCGTTTGCGAATATTTTAAATGCAACACCTGAGTTGAATGATCGTTGTTTAGTCTTAAACGGCGTATCAAAAGCCTACGCAATGACGGGCTGGCGCATTGGTTATGCAGCGGGGCCTGTTGAAATTATAAAGGGTATGAAAAAGATTCAGGGGCAAAGTACATCAAACCCTACTTCAATCTCACAATATGCAGCCGTAGAAGCACTAAATGGTGATCAAGAATGTTTAAAGCCGATGCTAGAAGCGTTTAAAGAACGTCACGACTTTGTACTTAAAGGTTTAAACGCGATTGATGGGGTTGAGTGTATTGCAGCAGATGGCACGTTTTACGTTTTCCCCAATGTTGAAAAATTAATCGAGCGGGTTGAAGGTGTTTCAAATGACGCAGAGTTGGCTGAGCATCTACTCGATAAAACAGGCGTTGCGCTAGTACCGGGTAGTGCTTTTGGTTTAGGGGGTCATATTCGTTTATCGTTTGCAACGAGTATGGAAAATCTTGAAAAGTCTATTGAGCGTATTGCTTCTTTGTAATAAAGAATATTTTTTCGCTTAACTCACACCGTATTTTTTACGATAGCTTCTTATTTTTTGTAATAGTTCAGGGTTATTGGCTGTTGTTTCAATATGTTGGATAACATTATCTAAGCCGATGATATTAAGTACAGAAATACCATAAGCGTCTTCCACTTCTTGTACGGCAGATTTTTCACCGCTTCCTTTCTCTTGGCGGTCTAATGATATGGCTATGCCTGCCATGCTTGCGCCATTCTCATGCACAATGTCAGCCGCTTCTCGTATAGCTGTGCCTGCACTGATTACATCATCAACAACTAAAACCTTACCTGCTAGAGGCGCACCGACAATATTCCCTCCTTCACCGTGATCTTTGGCTTCTTTACGGTTATACGCATAGGGGTAATCTACCCCGTGTTTCTCATAGAGTGTTGCTGCAATAACTGATACTAACGGGATTCCTTTATAGGCAGGGCCAAATAACATATCAAACTTTAAGCCAGAATCAACGATTGATTGCGCATAGTAATCCCCTAACTTTGCTAACGATGAACCGGTTTGAAATAAACCGAAATTAAAGAAGTAGGGGCTTAAGCGACCTGACTTTAAGGTGAAGTCACCAAAGTTAAGGACATCGTTGTCTAGAGCAAAGTTAAGAAAGGCTTGTTGATAGGGTTTCATAGCATCTAATATAAGTAAGGTTAATTAAGGAGATTCAAAAATGTTTGAAATAGCGCATTCGTCGGGTATTTCTAAGCGTTTGAGCTAAGAAATGATAATATCAGATCATAACTAAAAT
The DNA here is from genome assembly GCA_036479895.1 of Cocleimonas sp. Taxonomy (GTDB): domain Bacteria; phylum Pseudomonadota; class Gammaproteobacteria; order Thiotrichales; family Thiotrichaceae; genus Cocleimonas. Next base: position 5,978 of record JAZGFW010000117.1, read on the forward strand.
AATGGTAAATTATTATTATGAAAATTAAAACACAAACCCTATTAACCGCAGCACTACTCTTGGCTTCTAGCTTCGCCACTGCTGGCTTATATCGCTGGGTAGACGATAAGGGCGAAGTTCATTTCTCAGATAAAGTACCTGTTGCAGCATCAAAAAAAGCACATACAAAACTGGATAAAAGTGGTTCTTCTCAAAAAGAACTTGATCCAGCAGCTAAAATTGCAAAGAAAGTAGAGCTTGATCTTCTAGCACTAGAAAAAGCAGAAGAAGAAAAAATCAATAAAATCGTGAGAGATAAGCGTGCAGAAAAACGTAAACGTGATCAATTTTTACTCTCTACTTACGAAAATAAAGGCGAAATAGTGACATCTTTCGAGACAAAAATTAAGATGTTAAAAGGTAACACAGCTATTTTATCGGCTCATAATGAACGTCTTAAAAAGAAGGTTAATACATTGAAGAGCAAACCAAAAAATAAAGAAAATGAACTTAAAATAGTTAATATTTCACAAACTATTGAGCAGTATAAAGAAGCACTGGAAGATAATGACATAGAACTACTTAGTTTAAAGACAAACTATAAAATTAATCTAAGACGTTATTCTGAGCTAACTCAATAAAATACTTATTAAAATCATTATGAAAAATAATAACAACATTATAATTATTGGTTTACTAAGTTGTCTGACATTTTCTGTCGACGCAGCGCTGTATCGCTGGACTGATGACGCTGGAAAAGTACACTACTCTGGAAGTATACCTGCTTCTGATGCACAGTTAGGTCATATTGTTCTTGATAAAAATGGCATAAAAAAGGACATCGTTATCTCGGCTAAAGAGAAACGAAAAATACATGCGTTGAAACTTATTGCAGAAGAGAGAAAGAGAGCTTTAGCCAGTGATTCGAAAAGTAAAGAACTTCGTGATTTAGAAGATAGTCGTTTACTGACTGTTTTTAGTACGGAAAGAGAGTTGGTTAAAGCTTATGAAGCCAAGTTTAGATTAGCTCAATTGACTATTGATCTTTTAAAAGCCCGACACAAAAAACAATCTAAAAAGCTTGAAAAATTAGAGAACAATCATGAACGCATGAAAGATCTAAAATATAAAGATGCAGTGGCAAGAGAGATTGATGATGTTCTTGATAATCTAAAAATATATCAACAAGCTATTACAGAAAATCATGTTGAAAAAGATAAGATTCATAAAGAGTTTGAAACTACATTAAGTCATTACAAAATTCTAGCTTCAAAAAAAGATACCAAATATTAGTGATGATAGACTCTATCAAATACTAAATCCCCTTTAAAACCAAATCATTAAGCCATAAGGATATATATAATTCTTATGGCTTTTTCATTGTTGCTTTTGAAACCTTGAAAGTACCGTTCATAGTTATTATCAAGCTTCTTATCCTTAGGTAGCTTTTTTCTTTCTAGGATAACTTGTATATTTATTGCTCAATATCGTTGTGATTTTAAACCACTTAAATGGTTTATTCTATAAATTCAATGAAATTAATGCTTCAGTTCTTATAGAAGCTCACAATAAATGAGTAAGAATATGTCTGTTATCAAGAAACCTTTAAAAAGCACATCATTGATTTTTCTGAGTTCAATTATATCGGGAGTAATAAATGCTGATGTACTCACTGAAATTACTTTATCTGACATCAAAGAACCTTCAGAACTATATAGTACAGCACTTCCTACCGTACTTAAAATGTCTGTTAAAACAGTGATTGAATCAGGTAGTAACTGTATTGTTGGTGATTATAAGGCTTGTACTTTTCAAGATGTATTAAATGACATTGATTCTGATGATGACTTTAAACCTGAAGTAAAGGTTATATTCACGGCGGATGATTTTGTAGCTGATAGTTTACCTTCGAATGCAAAAATACGTCAACGCGGTGGACATACACGTTTTCTTCCTCTCAAGTCATTTCGTATAAAACTCGACAGCAAAAAAGATTTATGGAGGAATGAACGCCGTATTCAATTAGTCAAAAGCTTTGATGATGCAACTAAAATCCGTAATAAGTTAAGTTATGACTTATTTGCTGATATTCCTAATTTGCCTAGTATGCGTACACAGTTTGTCCAGTTAGATATTGATAACGCAACGAGTCCTGTACCTGATCCCTTGGTGCCAAATTCAGGGCCGGATTTAGGTTTGTTTACGCATATTGAACATGTGGGTAAAGAATATCTAAAAAATCGTGGCTGGGAAAAGGATTCAAGAGCTTATAAAGCTGAGCACTTTACCTTTCAAGAAGATCATATTGCCTTAGCATTAGATGCTGAAGGTAAACCCGTTGATGAAAAAAAGTTTGAATACATTCTTGAAATAAAAACGGGTAAGAATCATAAAAAGTTAAATGAAATGCTAGCCGCAGTTAATGATACTTCACTCGACTTTCAAAATGATATTTTTAATAAATACTTTGATAAAGATAATTATTTAACGTGGTATGCCACTAATATTTTAGTCAATAATGCCGATACCAGTAATCACAATTTTTACATTTACAACCCCAAAAGTTCTGATAAATTTTACTTTCTACCATGGGACTATGACTATGCTTGGGGCGCTCATTTAGATGGTACAGGTGGTTTAACAGCTAACGATATGCCACCGTGGTGGTACTCACATGCTTATCGTTGGGATGATAATTTGCACAAACAGTTTTTACAAAAAACAGGCAATCTTGACTTACTGAAGCAAGCAGTTACCGAGATTAAAAATAAATATTTAACGCGTAACCAGATTAAAGGAAAAATAGATCTATATCGTGGTTTAACTGAACCTTTGGTAACGGCTAAACCGGATGACCACTGGGGAGTATATGAAAATGACCCTCAAAAAGTAGCTAACTACGATAAAGTTTTAGATAGGCTTGTCAGTAATGTTGAAGTTAATTACAGTCGTTTTATCAATAACTTTGATAGTCCAATGCCTTTTTATTCTTATGAGCCCGAAATAACGCTAAATACTACATTACCCCCTTCAAACACTAAGTCAGTTCGGTTTGATTGGGATAGCACAGTTAGTTTGCAAGGTAATGATATAACGTACGATCTAATTATCTATGCTGCAAAAACAGAAAATATTATCGATCCTCCAAACCCTCCTACACCAATTGTTGTTCCGGGAGATGTTGTGGAGATTAAAACAGGCATTTCTAATTCAGATTATCTAATGAATTGGGTACATAAAGCAGGTACTTATTATTATAAAGTTATAGCAAGAGATAGTACTAAACCAAATGAAAACTGGCAAATCTCTTACGATGAAACTGTCAAAGATGTAAATGGTTTCCCGATTCATGGCGTTATTAAATTTGAGATTTCAAAAAATGGTGCTGGCTCTTTACCCGTAGTTAAAAATGTTGCACCGATCGCTTATAACCAAAGTGTTTCCGCTATAAGTAAAAATGCTTCTACTGAAATCACCTTGATAGCCAGTGATGCTGTAGAAAGAAATAAATTAAGCTTCGCCATTACGGTACAACCTAGCAATGGCACCTTAACCCTAGATGCATCAAATATGAGCGTAATTTATAAAGCTAATAACAATGCTACTGGAGTTGATTCATTTAAATTTAAAGTCAATGATGGTACTGCTGATAGTAATGAAGCTACGGTAAGTTTAATCATTAATGAACCTCCTGTAGCGACTAATAAGATAGTAACACCTGCTCAGAAAAATAAGGATGTAGAGATTGATCTTACAACGAATACAAGTGACCCTGATGGTGATGCTTTATCCTTATTAATTAGCCAACAACCTACAAATGGTACGTTATCGGCTGTATCAAATTTAACGATTAAATACACACCCAAAGCGAATTATGCAGGTAAAGACTCCTTTGTTTATCGTGTTAAAGATGTCAATGGTCTTTACAGTAAAGCTGCGATAGTGAGTTTGACTGTATTAAATAAAGAACCTACGGTAAAAAATCAAAGTATCACGTTAAAACAAGATACTAAGAAAGATATCCTTCTAGAGGCGAAAGATGCTGATAAAGATGCTCTAAAACTGACTATTACTCAAAAGCCAGCTCATGGTAGTTTAAAAATTGTTTCTGGATTGTTGGTCAATTATGCACCTAATAAAGGTTATGCTGGTTCAGACTCTTTTAAGTATAAAGTTAATGATAAGACCTTAGATAGTACGGAAGCGACTGTTAATTTAACAATCACAAAGGTTGCTGTAGATGCCCCGAAACCATCATCTGGCGGAGGTAGTTCATCATGGTTATTTTTGCTTTTCGCTTACCTCGTCATGAGATTTAAGAAGAGCATACTCAAGGTTTAGTACTCTGCTTAATACATTGTATTGAGTAATAAATATGCACATGTTCTAGAACGTTTATTACTCAATATAAGTAATCATAAATAGAATTATGTTATCGTTTTTTTCAGTTTTAGTTATCACGATAATTTTATGCAGTTATATAAAGCCCTATTTAATTTTTTATTTATACTCTGTGCCTGTATTTTTTCACTTAATATAGCGCTAGCAGATGTTATTTCTAATAAGGTTAAAGATGCTATTAAAGAACCATCAGGGACTTATAATCTAAGTCCACCTTCAATTTTAAATATGACTGTAAAAACGGTTATTAACTCAGGTAGCTGTACAGAAAGTGATTACAATGGTTGTACCTTTCAAGATGTGCTGGGTGATACAGACTCAAAAGATGATTTTAAACCAGAAATTAAAGTACGTTTCAGTGCTGGTGACTTTCTTCATAACGACTCTGATAATGGCTCAGAATATAATGCTACATTGAGGCAACGTGGTGATACAAGCCGAGAATCACCTCAAAAATCTTTTCGCATTAAACTAAAAAGTAAAGATAAGCTGTGGCGGGGTGAACGTCGAATCCAATTAATAAAAAGTTTTGGGGACTTAAGCCGAGTTCGTAATAAACTCAGTTATGATCTTTTCTCAACAGTCCCTCATTTACCCAGTATGCGAACCCAGTTTGTTCAATTAATGTTGGAAGACCAAGGTAATATTCAAGACTTAGGCTTATTTACTCAGGTTGAATATTTTGGAAAAGAATACTTAAAGAGGCGTGGATGGGAAAAGGGTTCACGTATCTACAAAACAGAGTTTTTCATTTTCCAAAATAGCACTTCATTAGCGCTAGATTCTGAAGGTCAACCGATTAATAAAAATGCATTTGAGGAAATTATTGAAATTAAAAATGGTAATACACATTTTAATTTAATAAATATGATTGGTGCAGTTAATAACTACTCTACAGACTTTAAAGAGGATATTTTTCAACAATATTTTAATCAAGACAACTACCTAAGCTGGTTCGCCGTTAATATATTGGTTAATCATGCTGACTCTGATGCGCATAATTATTATCTTTATAATCCGAAAGACTCTAAAAAGTTTTACTTTGTGCCGTGGGACTATGACTTTGCATGGGGTACACATTTAGAAGGAACAGGCTTAAAGCCTAGTGATATGCCTCGTTGGTGGTACTCTCATGCATATTGGTGGGGCAATATGCTACACGAACGATTTTTAAGCACTGATGGTAATATTTCAGTGCTTAAAAATGCAGTAACTGAAATCAAAAATAAATATTTTTCACCCGAGGCAATTGATGAGAGAAGACGCGCTTATTATGATGTTGTTTTCCCTATCATAACGAACTCACCTGACTGGAATGAGATATACATAGAAGGTACTGACCCTGAAAGAATAGCTGCCTATAACAAAGTATTTTCAGGACTAACTGCAAATATTGAAAGTAACTATCAACGTTTCTTAAGTCGCGTAAATGATCCTATGCCTTTCTATTTATTAGAACCCGTTACTGAGGGTTCTAATATCATTTTCTTTGATTGGGATGATTCTAAAAGTATCTCCGGACAAACCATTGTTTATGACTTATTGATAGCAAGTTCTAAGGACTTTGATAAGTCAACTATCGATGTTGTTAAAAATATCGAACTATCCGAACATTACCTCTATTGGACACACAAAAAAGGATCCTATTATTTTAAAGTAATTGCACGTGATGTGAATAATAAAAAAGCTAACTGGCAAGTAGCTTATGATGAAAGTGTAATTAATTATAAAAATTATGTACCACTTTATGGTATCAAGAATTTCTTCGTAGATAGTGACGGAGACTTAACAAAAGAGCATGACCCAGAGCCTTATGACAGTAATACTAATGGCGATAATGAAAATAATTCAGAAAAAACTCAAGGCACTAAAAGCGGTGGGGCGAACACTTTGTGGTTGCTATTGTTTCTTGGAATTTTGCTAATAATGCGCAGAGAAATTAAACTAGAATTTATTTCTAAAGCTTAGAACTCTATAGGGCAGCTACTATATTAAGTAGACTTCAAATAGAGCTATTTAGATCCTTCTTGGCGTTGTCTAACCACTTCATACAAACAAACACCCGTGGCGACAGATACATTAAGGCTAGAAACTTTACCTGCCATTGGAATTGAAATTAACTCATCACAATGCTCTTCAGTTAACCTCCTTAATCCTTTTCCTTCTGCACCCATAACAATCGCAGTGGGTGTTTTAAAATTTTGGGTGTACACATCACCGTGGGCTTTGTCACTGGTACCGATAAACCAAATCCCCAATTTTTTAAGTTTTTCAATGGTACGTACAAGGTTAGTAACCTGTACAAAAGGGACAGTTTCAGCAGCACCCGATGCCACTTTGCGCGCTGCTGGTGTTAAACCAACCGCATTATCCTTAGGTGCGATAACAGCTTGCACACCAGCACCTTCGGCGGTACGTAAACAAGCGCCCAAATTATGTGGGTCCGTCACACCATCAAGTACAAGAAGCAGGGAATTTTGCTGTGATTTTTCGAGCAACTCTAATAAATCATCTTCAGTATAGCTGGCTGGTGCATTGTATTCAGCAACCACCCCTTGATGTTGGTGCGTTTTTGCGAGTTTATCCAGAGCTTTCATGTCAGTACGGTGAGAAATTAATCCACGCTTTTCAGCATGATGGATTAATTCTTTAACACGTTGGTTTTTTTTATTTTCAGCAATCCAGACCTGAGTAATATTGTCTGGGTCATTTTTTAAAGCCGATTCAACTGAATGGATGCCTGTAATTAAGGTTTTCATTATTTGAAAGAACCAAGGTGTTGAAGGTTTTGACTGCTAATTGAGCCTTCTTTGTAGCATGCAAACCAATCACCAGCATTGGGAATATTCATCATTTCTCTTTCTGAGTTTTTAGCATCTGATTCGCTTTCCCAATAAACAATATCGGTATAGCTATTGTCATTCACATTCTTGTGAATCTCCCACTTTATAAAGCCGACTTGTTTATTCATCCAGCTCTCAATAATATCACCAGCAACTTTTAGCAAGTGTTGTTGGTCTACACCTTCCGCCAATTGATAATGGATAATATCTTTATACACTTTTGATTCCTTTTTCGAAGTTGGTCAAGCTTTCTTGAAATAACTTGAGACCTTTGCGCGAGCCAGTGGCTAAAGAAAAATGGGCTAAAATTTCACTAATTGAGGCGGAAAATGAAGCTAATAACGAGTTATTAGCAAGTTTTTCAACGAAAAG
>JAZGFW010000118.1:0-9257 GCA_036479895.1 Cocleimonas sp.
CTAAAGATCCTAAATACATCGCCGTTGATTTCGGTATTGTTGGCACCCTAGAACCAAAAGACCAGCGTTATTTAGCAGAAAACTTACACGCCTTTTTTAACCGTGATTACAAACGTGTTGCCGAAGCGCATATTGAATCAGGCTGGGTACCTGCTGAAACTAAAGCTAGTGAATTTGAAGCTGCTATTCGTACCGTGTGTGAACCTATATTTCAATTACCCATTAAAGAAATATCCTACGGAAAGCTATTATTGCGTCTCTTTCAAACCGCACGCCGCTTTAATATGGAAGTACAACCACAGCTGGTTTTATTACAAAAGACACTGCTCAATATCGAAGGTATGGGGCGTGAGCTTTACCCTGACCTTGACCTATGGGTAACGGCAAAACCATTTTTACAACGCTGGATGGATGAACAAGCAGGTGTTAGATCACTATTTAAAGGTGCTAAAGAAAACCTGCCTAAATTTATGGAACAGCTTCCCCACATGCCTGTGATGGTCAATGAAGTAATTAAAAGTATTCATGAAACGCAACTTAATGCCAAACAAAGCGATGCACAACAGTTAGAACGATTACGCCAAGAAATAAAAACAAGCAACCGCAAAACCACCCTGACTTTAGCGGGTGCAACGTTGTTGATAGCGGGGATTTTAGTGAGTTCGCCACAAATGGCTTTAGTCAGCTTATCACCTGTATCTGTAGGACTTTCGGTGATTGGTTTGGGTTTATTGGCTTATGGAATTTTGCGAAAGTAATCTCATTAAGATTGCTTTTTAACGCAGAAGCCACAGAGAAAGAATTTCTCAGCGTAAAGCTTTGCGTTAAAAACAACTTCTATTTTGTTTAGCCCGTCATTCCACTAACGACACAACGTAAAACCCCATATTCATACTCACCATCTAGTTCATCAAATAACGGTTTTAAGGCATTTTCAGTTTTGGTATTAAGCTGCTCTGCCATGCCTTCAATCAGTGCGAAGTCATCTGCCTCAATATCTAACACATCGGGAGCAGATAGCATTCCTGCTTCAATCACATCAGCTAGATGACTGTATACTGTTCCCACTGACAACTCACGTTTTTCGGCAATTTCATTAATACTTAGATTATCGCTATACAAGACAAGTGTTTCATTAATCGTGTCAGAGAAGTTGTTATTTAAAATTTCAGGAACAGGAAATTCACGAATCACGTCCATAAACGCTTTGCCGTAGCGTTGTAATTTAGTATCACCCACACCACTAATATAACGAAAAGTATCTTCCGTTTGCGGGCGCTTTTTTGCCATTTCAACCAGTGAAGTATCTGCAAATATTACAAAGGCAGGTACGCCCTGTTCTGTTGCTAAGTCAGCACGGCACTCTCGTAAAGCTTCAAATAACGCTTCATCCATACTACGAAGCTCTGATTTTGCTTTGGAACCTTTGCTATTTGAGGTAGATTTTTCAGGTTTGCGTTGTTTACGTGCAATTAAAGTTTCTTCCCCACGCAATAACGCACGGGATTTTTCGGTAAGCTCTACACCACCGTATTCAGAGTTTGTATTAAGGTAGCCTTGTGAAATGAGTTGTCGGTATAAACTGCTCCACTCGTGGTTTTTAAGGTTTTCACCAATGCCCCACGTACTGACTTTATCGTGACCAAACTGGACAATACGATCATCACTTTTACCCAATAAAACCTTTATAAGGTAAGCCACACCAAAGCGTTGCCCTGTTCTAAAAACAGTGGATAATGCCTTTTGTGCATCTTCGGTTGCATCCCATGTTTCTGGCGGGCTTAAGCAGTTGTCGCAGTTACCGCACGACTCTTTCATGACTTCATCAAAGTATGACAAAACTGCCTGACGACGACAGGTTGCCATTTCGCACAAGCCTAACATTGCATCTAATTTTTGATTGGTTAAGCGCTTGTATTCTTCCGAGCCATTGCCGTCATTCATCATCTGGCGTAAGAAGATAACATCCTGCAAACCGTAGGACATCCACGCATCAGCAGGGTCACCATCGCGCCCTGCACGACCTGTTTCTTGGTAATAGGCTTCGATGTTTTTGGGTAAGCTTAAATGTGCTACAAAACGCACATTGGGTTTATCAATGCCCATGCCAAACGCAATAGTAGCGACAATAATGACGCCCTCTTCTCGCAAAAAACGTTTTTGATTTTTAGCACGAATATTCACACCTAAACCTGCATGATAGGGTAAGGCTGTTAGGCCTTTATTACTTAGCCACTCTGCGGTTGTTTCAACTTTTTTTCTTGATAAACAATAAACAATACCTGCTTCACCATCGTGTTTGTTTTTAATGAACTTTAAAAGTTTCTCACGTGCATTTTGTCCTTCTGAAATGGTGTAAGTGATATTAGGCCGGTCAAAACTGTTAACGTACACTCCTGCATTATCAAGACGCAGTTGTTGAATAATCTCGGCGCGGGTTCTGTTATCGGCAGTTGCCGTTAAGGCGATGCGTGGCACATTGGGAAATTGCTCTGGCAAAGCAGAAAGGCGTTGATACTCAGGGCGAAAATCATGCCCCCATTGAGACACACAATGTGCTTCATCAATAGCAAACAATGATATTTTACATTGCTTTAATAACTGTAATGTTTGCGGGCTAAGGATGCGCTCTGGTGCAACGTAAAGCATTTCTAGCTCGCCGTTTAACAAAGCTTGCTCAACTTCACGTTGCTCTAGTCCTGTCATCGTTGAATTTAAAAAAGCCGACTTAATACCAAGTTGTTGAAGCGCATCAACTTGATCCTGCATCAGTGCAATCAAGGGCGAGACAATCACGCCAACGCCATCCAACACCATCGCAGGGATTTGATAACAAAGGGATTTACCGCCACCTGTCGGCATCAATACAAAAGCATCCCCACCACTAATAATTTTCTCAATGATATCTTTTTGGTTATGACGAAAATCACTGTAGCCAAATGTTTTTTGTAAGATTTCTTTTGCTTTAATGTTGGCTGCTTGCATACGGGTTTATTTAAAAATTAATGATAAAAAGGTGGTAAGAAAATTGTATCACAGTGGCTCAGATTGAAACTCAAATATTCTAAGAAACCTTTGCACGAATCAGGCCACGAATAGAAAAGACTAATATTTCTTTCTACCGCTTATTCGTGCAAAGATCTCTCTAAACAAAAAAGAGCCGGAAATTTAAACTTCTCGGCTCTTTTCAGTGTTAACAATCAATGACTAGTAACGGTAGTTCCTACTGCCAAATTACGCTTTTTTAACATAAGCTGTACCAGCCCGTAGTATTTATTTGCTTACCAGAAATAGTGCAGGTGCCAACACTAAAGACAAACGTCACACATAAAAAAACCATGCACTTAAGGGCATGGTTTTTTTATATTATTAAGTATCTAGTAAAAGAAACTTAGTAACCACCTTTACGTGTAGTTGCAGGCAAACCTGCAAGCTTTAAACCCTGCTTACTCGGTGCACCAGGGAAAAGCGTGTATAAATCTTTACCTTTCAACTTTTCGCCCCAAACACCTGACATATGCTTAGTGATAGCACGCTCCATCGGCTGATTTCCAGCATTATTAATATACTCATCACGTAAGAATGCAATCACATCCATATGTCTATCTGTTACTTCTATGCTTTCACCTTCAGCAATAACTTTACAAACATCTTCATTCCAATCATTCAGATTTTCTAAATAACCAGCATCCGTTGTTTCGATTGTTTTTCCGTTTACTTCAATTGCCATATCAAATTACCTCATTAATTATGTCTTCAATAAGTTAAAGATGTCATAATATTGAAGAAATGTCACGTCACCTATACTTAGTAAGTAAGTAATTATAATTTTTACATTCCTTTTGGGATATACCTCTTCGAGCTGACTACGGGTATATTTTCGTCCATTAAATTTTATTAGAATATGCTACTGGAGAACTCACATGAGCAACAAATCAGAACTAATTCAAGAAATGCTAGACATGCAGGCTAAGTTTGTTAAATACGAGCAAAGTGGCGATTTTAATGCCGAAGATTACTACGTAGGCGAGTGGAAAGCATACCGCGAGCGTTACCAAGAGCTAACGAATGAAGTTCGTGACATCGCTTCTAAAGAAGTTGATTTCTGGAAGTAGTTTTTAGCTTCCAACACTTTGTTATGAAGAAGCCACTTTCGAGTGGCTTTTTTTGTGCCCGGAAAAACCAAACACTTTACAAGATGTCCACGAAAGGCACGAAAAAGACGAAAGTTTAAAATATATTGAAGTGATGGTTATGCTGGTAGTTTGTTAATACTTACAGCTCATTCTTCTGCCTTTGTTTTTTTTCGTGTACTTTCGCGTCTTTTGTGGACTTCTTTTTACAACTCACTCCACCGACGCACCAAATTAGCATAGACATTACTCACATGCGCCGTCTCGTCTGACTTAGCCCGTTCACTAATCAAAATATTTCTAGCCTGCCCTAGTTCATACACTAGCTCACGTTTTTGCGGGTCTTTAATCATGCTTTGCGCCCAAATTACTGCAACCAAGCGCTCACCACTTATGACTTCTTCGACTTGGTGCAAGCTGGTAGATGGGTAAACAATGACATCACCTGCATTTAATCTAATATACTGAAGACCGTATGCTGTTTTAATCACTAGCTTTCCCCCTTCATAATCGTCATTTAAAAATACCGTGGTAGATATATCTGAACGATAACGTGCATGCATTGGCCCCATGATTGGATCATCTACATGAAGCCCATAAGTCATACCTTGGGTGTAACGCGCATAAAAAGGCGTAGCTACTTTTAGTGGAAAGGCAAATTCTTGGTATTCTTTATTTTGCAGTAATGATGTCATTACCATTTGATTTAATTGCTCATGCAAGGGGCTTTGTTGAGAGAGCTCTTGGTTATTTTTAACCTGTTTAGCTTCTTTGCCTGCGGATAGCTTACCCTCTACAAAATCCGCATTTTTTAATAAAGTCTGAATAACTTTTAATTGATTTTCATTTAATACGTTTTTAATAGCAAGAAGCATTTTTTTGATTCCCTTTAATGGATGAGGTTTTCTTTTGCCAGTTCAAAACTCTATTTTATCATGAAGTTCATAGAGAAAAGAAAGAAACATCCCCTTCACGCATGGTCTTTGACACACTTATAGCTAACAGGTTTTATTTTAGCCTTGAACACGCGCGGAAAAACACGGAAAAATACAAATATATTTTAATACCATTCTTTTCTATGTCCTTCCGTGGCTAAAAATAGTTTCTTCTATTTTTAATTAACACAGCCACAAGCCTAAAGAACTTATTTAATAATGGTTTTTATCAAAGCCAAAGTTTAGTACTCTGTTCACACAGCAAGGGAGCAGGCCTATATGATACTTAAAATTTTCATTGATGAACACGAGCAAGAAATTAATGTACCAGAAGACATTATTAACGATGCAAAAGAGTACTTCGATATGCTTGATAAGGACATGGATCAAGGCTATCAAATGAGTCGTACCTGGGTTGCTAATCCCGACTTGCTTCAACGCTGTCAGATTGTTTCAGACCGCATTCTCACTGCACTAGAAAACAATAATACAGAAACCGGCACGTTGATGGCAGGCTATATTTTATCGCGCGTGCCAAGTGCCTACGCGATGCACCTCAATCTGGAAGGTGATATGACTTTGTATGATTTAGAGACCCGCTAATGCTTCGACTTTGCTCTCAACCGCTATTTTTGAGTATTTTTCAGGGTAATTCTCTAGCATCTCCCACTAAGTAATTACTGGAGCACCGCCATTGAGTGAAAGACTCCCATCTTTGGATATACTATAAAAGATCTTTGCAAGAATCAGGTGACGACTAAAAATGACTAATATTTACCGTCGCATAAGATAGTTTTCAACGAAAATTGATCCACGTAGTCGCAATATATTTAACCCCTTTATCCACTACACGCGCACGGTGTTCATGCGTCCAAAATGGCGGAAACAATACCAACTTTCCTTTCTCTGGCGTAACGCTCACCTCTTGAAAAACAAAGTCCGTTTCACCCCCTGCTTCCACATCGTTTAAATACCATAACGCCACCAACTGACGTGGTGCTAAGGTCTCGTTATCTGCATCGACGTGCCAATGATAATACTCACCTTCGCGGTAGCGTTGTAGGTTATAGCCCATATCTTTAAAACGGCTCATATCACCAAAATAGGGATAAATGTCTTTAAAATCTTTTAATGCCATTCCTAGCGAGCGAAACAAATTGTTATCGACATCTTTCCAATGCTCTTTGCCGCTGGCTATTAAGTCGGTCGTTTTTTTCAAAGAATCATTGCTACTCATCGCAGAGCCTACCCTGCCCGCATATTGGTCTGCTTCATTGGACTCAAAACGCGCCACCATGTCGTCACACAAAAAATCGGGTAGTGCGTCTTTTACTTCAAAAATAAAGCTGTTCGGTTTTACTTCATGTATCTTGCTCATTAAACCCTAAACCCTAAATGATAAAAACAAGGACAAGAATAACAGAATACAAATCTATAACAAAAGGAGCAGACTTTTTATCTTACAATGCATTATTGTTAGTGCCATGAAATTCAATAAAATGTTTAATGACTGATAAAACCCCACAGCCCCCAATACTTTTGCTGGTTGAAGATGATACTCGTCTGGCTGAACTGACCCAAGAATATCTTGAGCAACAAGCTTTTATAGTCAATATTGAGAAGCGTGGAGATTCCGCCGTACAGCGCATTGTAGATGAGCAACCCGATCTGGTTATTTTAGATTTAATGCTACCGGGTTTAGATGGCATGGATGTTTGTCGACAAGTACGTGCGGCTTATGCCAAGCCCATATTAATGCTTACCGCACGGGATGAAGATATTGATCAGGTACTAGGCTTAGAATTAGGTGCAGATGACTATATTATCAAACCTGTGAAACCACGAGTATTACTGGCTCGTATTCAAAATTTATTAAAGCGCCACGATTATTCTCATGATACTAAAGAAACGAACAATCAAGCTTTGATAGAACTAGGTGAACTACAAATAAACCCATCCACACGAGCTGTTATTCATCAAAAAAATTCTCTAACCCTAACTACACAAGAGTACGATTTACTCACCTTATTAGCTTCCAATGCGGGCAGCATTCTTAGCCGTGACGATATTATTGCTAAGCTCTCTGGTGGAGAATATGACGGTCTAGATCGTTCGGTTGATATTCGTATCGCACGGTTGCGCAAGCTTTTAAACGACAACCCAGCACAGCCTCAATACATTAAAACGGTACGTGGCAAAGGCTACCTATTTATCGGGCGTTAATATGACACGTTTATTTCTCTCACTACTCGCTGTTTTGCTTCTAGCCCTACTGGGTTACGGATTTCTCATTGGCAATACCATCACCTATTTTGCTAAAGGTATTATAGGTGAAACAAGAATGGGACAGGTTGGGGGTATTGCTAAGTTACTTGACGATGAGTTGATTGGCTTAAATCAACAACAACGCAAAGCACGACTTAGTCGTTTACAATCGTTCTTTAAGTTAAAAATTGACTTACTACCACTTAATGATATTCCCGATACCGTCTTATCACCTGCCGACAAAAGAGACTTACTCAAAAAAGGAGTTACCGTTAATTTAAAAGGTGAAGGAGAAACAAACTTTTTTTTATCAAAAGTTGATAATCTAGTCTGGGAGATACAAGTTGCATTAGACTCAAAGGATCAAGACAAACTTTTTATGGAAGGACCTTTAGCGCTTATCAATCAGCAACTTTCAAGTATTCCTCAAAAGGATTGGCAGCAAAAAATTAAACGCGTAAGCGGCTACTTTGATGAACCACCCCTACAACTTTTACCCTTATCGACATTAACATCAGACACACTACTCAATGAGCAAGACATCCAGCAATTACAAGCCAATAAAAGTGTATTAATTTTTAAGAATGATTCAGACCTAACCCATATTTACAACCGTATTAACCAAAGTGAGCAGGTTCTAAAAATTGGTCCCGTTAGCTATCCTGCTGTTTTAAATAATATTCAAGTCTTTGCTTTCATATTTTTAAGTATGCTACTTTCTACAGCAATATGGCTGTGGCTGCGCCCCGTATGGCGTGATTTAAACACACTTAAACTTGCTTCTAAGGCGTTTGGCGAAGGTCAGTTAAGTACTCGAATAACACTACCCAAATATTCTTTAATCAATAGTAGTTTAAAGTCCTTTAATGGCATGGCTGAGCATATTGAACAGTTGATTAGCTCACATAAAACGCTCACAAATGCGGTCTCACATGAGTTAAGAACACCTGTTTCTCGATTACGTTTTGGTCTTGAAATGCTAACAAAAACAAAGAATGATGACGATAAAGTACGCTATATCGCATCCATGAATACTGATATTGAAGAACTTGACACGATGTTAGCCGAGTTATTGACTTACGCGCGTATGGATCGCCAAGAAATAGCGCTCAATAAAAAACCTGTTGTACTGAGTGAATGGCTAGAAGAACAAGCCCAATATTGGCAAAGCCAGTGTATGCACATAAAAATTGAAAATTCTCATACGGGTTTAAGCCTTAATAATGTTACTTGTATGGATCAAAAATTAATGACGCGCGCCTTACATAACTTGATTCAAAATGCTTGTCGTTACGCCAAAAATAAAATTTATCTGCATTTAGGTTTCGATCCTAATAAAAACCAGTTAACGCTGAGTGTAGAAGATGATGGCATAGGGGTTCCAGCCCAATATCACACCACACTATTTGACCCCTTTACACGTGTAGATGATAGTCGAGGTAGAGATTCAGGCGGTTATGGCTTGGGGTTGGCGATTGTAAAACAGATTATTAAAGCCCATCAAGGTGAGGCGACTATTACTCAATCATCACTAGGTGGTGCTAAGTTTGTGCTTGAGTGGGAATGTAATCACTAAAGAACTTATTACCATGAAGAACATGAAGAAAACAACAAAACTACTGTCTTAGCGTTTATGACCTTCATGATAAAATATTTTAGGCTAAAGCTACATACTTACCATATCCTGAAAACCAATAACAAAACTCCTACAAGTCTTAGACAGACCTTTACAATTCAACCTATTAATATAGTGTTTCTTCCAACCCGTAACGGAGTAACACCATGAAACTATTAAGACTTAAAATCAGCAAGTATCTTCTTATTTGCCTTTCACTACTTATCTTAACAGCCTGTAGCTATTCACCCAACACCCTCAAGAATTCTTACAATAATTTAGGTAAGGAATACGTGAGAGAGTTAAAAC
>JAZGFW010000119.1:0-13291 GCA_036479895.1 Cocleimonas sp.
GTTTGGGCGTCTCAAAGACTGGAGACGTGTCTCAACCCGTTATGATCGCTGCGCACACACCTTTTTCTCTACAATATGCATCGCTGCAATCGTTATATATTGGCTTTAATGAGTCCTGACCCTAGCTGCTGGTAATTTTCCACCAGTTTATTCTCATCACTATATTTGTCTCGGTCAAGAGCTTCCCAATCTATGGTAGCCATGAAATCTCCTATTCGAATTTTTTGAAATTAATTGGAAAGCCGCCTTACCCATTTTCCATTCTTCATAATTGCATTGATCTTGGATTTATTTGCGTAGAGCAGGCTTAAATCTTCTAGAGGGTTACCGTCGATAATGAGGATATCTGCATAGGCATTTTTTTGGATACAGCCAAGTTCGCCAGTGCGCCCGACAATTTCGGCATTGATTGAAGCCGCACTTTTTAGAACTTCAAAAGGGCTTTGCACTTCACCTCTTAAGCGAAACTCTTCAAGTTGTAGTGAATGCATTTCGCCCAACAGATCAGTACCAAAACCTAGTTTCACATTAGCTTTAGCGCAGATTTCAACGGCTTCTTGCCCTTTAAGTCGAACATCATCTAGTTTGTCTAAGAGATGTTGCGGCGTTTTAGCCTCTTTGCCAAACCGAGCAAATGCATCATACGTTATTAACGTAGGTACAACATATGCTTCTTGTTTAGCTACAATCTCGGCGACTCTCGTATTAATAAGGTTACCATGTTCAATTGTGCGAATGCCGGCCATGACCGCACGTTCAATCGTTTCTGCTGTGTAAGCATGGGCAGCTACATAAGCACGTTTACGGCTTGCTTCATCAACAGCAGCTTCTAATTCTTCCATCGAGTATTGCATCATCCATATAGGATCAGACGGCGATGCAATACCCCCGCTAACCATTACTTTGATATGGTGAGCGCCTTGCCTTAAAGATTCGCGCACTGCTTTTCGTAAATTATCCACGCCATCAACAACCACTCCAAGATTACCGTTCAGATTGGAACAAGAACAAGGTTCCATGTGTATGGGCCGTACATCTGCATGACCACCCGTTTGACTAAAAGCCCGCCCACAATAAAAAATTCTAGGGGATTTAATCAACCCTTCTTCTGAGGCGCGCCATAATCCATAATCGGCACCGCCAACATCACGTACAGTAGTAAATCCCCGATCCAATGCTCCAGCCAGTAATCGAGCCGCATGGTGAGCAATATAGCTTTTAGGCAATGTTTCGAGCGCAGGGAAATCAACCGTTGATGCATAAGCATGAAAATGAGCATCAATAAGACCGGGCATAATAATTTTACCCTTGAGGTCGATGATTTGGTCAAATTTTCCACCGGGGTTATTATTTCCCACATAGCAAATTTTTGAGCCCGAAACCCATACAAATTGATCGGCCTTAATGTCTGCATTGTGGCCATCAAACACAGTAGAATTTTGAAATAAAATATTTGTCATTTCAAAACAATAATCTTAGATCAATCGCATGTCCCATTTTGCGGTGGGCAGGGTACCAATATTTTCATGCCTATTACCTACCCATACAGGCAGTTATATTAGAACCTGTCACTAATTTTTGTTTAGCAAATATTTATGATTATTTTGTCAAACGGGTTGTGAAAAATTTTAGACCTAAAAACACCAAACCAGATACAACGATTGAATCTATGGCAGCAAAACTTGTTATTGAGAATATATTCTTACTTGCCAAATACCCAACTAAAATAGCAAGACCCCACGCAATAAATGCGGCTATATCGATTGCTGGTTCCTCTTGCAAACTCGCCTCGTTATGCTCTCGCCTGAGAATTAAAGAATCCACCACATAGATGCTCGCTATAGGAGGAATAGTGATGCCCAGTAATATAAGGTATTTTATCAGGTAATCTGTAGCGTGGCTGAAAGCTATTGCAGTGCCAATAATCCCTGTAGCAATAATAATAGTTTTCATAGTTTGGCGTGTAAAGATTGTCGCTAATGAAAGCCCCGCAGAGTAGAGGCATAAAACATTTGAAGATAGTGATGCGAGCAACAATAATAAAAATGCTGGTACTCCAATACCGATTACAATCATAACTTTAATCAAATCGGGCTCTCCCATAGCAATGCTTGGAATAGCGGCCATAGTTAAGACAAATGGGAAGGACACCCCCAAAGCCAGAAGGGCAGACCATACGGCATGCGATGAATTTTTGGCATAACGACTATAGTCTGGCTGTATGCAAACACCCGCAATATATGAACCGATAACGGAGCTTACGGCAGCTGCGAATGTCATGCCGCCAACACCTGTATTCCAATCTTCTATTCTACCAAATGATATTGATGCCGCATAAATAAGAAATAACGCCATAACCGGCACTAAAATAAGCGCAAGCTTGTCTAACCCTTTAAAACCTCTAACGCTCACCCAAACCATTAAAACAGAACCAATAAGAATGAATAAAAGTTTTGGGCCATCCCACCCTGTAATAGCTAGAATGGTTTCATACATTGCCTGTCCGAACATATTCGAAATTACACCAAACCAACCGATCAAAGAAAGAGCAATTGCAAGGTTTGCTATATGTGCCCCTGTACGACCAAATGCAAATTTAGTCAGCATATATGCGCTGTATCTTGATTTAGAGCCAGCCAGCGCTGTAAGGGAGCCTAATATCCCTAAAACAATACAGCCAAGTATAAATGCTTTAACGGCTAATACTAATCCAAGAGCCGCGCCTATATTTGCTGCCATCAAAAAGGCGGGGATACCAATTGTTCCGCCTACAACGACGAGTGCTATATGAAGCCCGGAATATGTATGTGTTTCAGGAACCTGTGACTTTGAAAAATCATCGGTTGATGTCGATAGTTTAGCCTTAGTCATACCTTACTTTAATCCTTACAGTAATATAAATGGTCAGCAATGTCACTGACAGTAAAAAACAACTTTTCTAAGCGTTTCAGAAGCGGCATTCTAAAGTTTAGCTTGTAGCGCTATGATACCCCGTAAACTGATTTTGCTTCATTCTTGGAGATATAGCCATTTTTTACATCCTCTAAAACCCGTGATTTTTTTCTCTTTTTGGGGTTTCCGTAACCGCCCCCAGTACCGGTATACAAACGGATAACTTCACCCTTTTCCAAGCGTTCGGTCGTCAGCATATGATGCCGTTCAACGTCGCCATTATTTTTGTGCAATTCTACATAATTATGCGTGCCTTCTCGTCCGCCATTCATTCCCCACGGGCGCGTGTCATACCGTGATGTAGCATAAGTTAAAAAGGCTTCATCGGCTGTCACTTTATAGTCGAGAACAACACCTTTACCGCCTCGAAATTCACCTGCGCCGCCTTCTTGGCTATGGAGAGCATATTGCTGGATCAAAAACCCATACCGGGCCTCTGCTAGTTCAACAGGAATATTAAAAGTTTCACCATTAGCGGGACAAAATTGGCCGCTATCACCGTCAAGGTCACCACTTGCACCCCAACCACCAACTAATGGTTCACCCATAACGTAAAACTCATCTGTATCTGGATGTAGACCACTTAGAAATGTTGCATTTACACTCCGTTGATTACCAGCAGGCAATCTATCGGGAACAATAGGAGCTAGAGCTTTCCAAACAACGTCCATAGCGGCTAATAAAGACTCGTAGTAGAGTGAAACTGGAGCGGGTAATTGTGCACTAATGATAGTTCCGGGTGGGCAAACAACATCGAGCATTCTAAAGCAACCGCCATTGGCCGGGATTTCAGAGTTTGTCACTGATTTAAATACGCAACGAGCGCCTGTAATCAAGCCTGTATAACTACAGTTTATTGGACCAGTTGACTGATCATCAGTCCCAGTAAAATCCATAACCATTTTTTTGTTACTAATTGTAACTTTAACCTTAACTTTAAATGGCCCATTACCGCATCCATCCGATTCAATAAAGTCCTCGGCTATATAAACCCCGTTGGGTAATTTTTTTACTTCTGCCATTGTCATTTTTTCGCCGTAATCCAGCAAAGAACCCATCGCAGTTTGAATGTCCTTACGACCATATTTTTTTACGAGATCTAATAATCTTGTTGCACCGACACGAGCAGCCGCAACACCGGCATGTAAATCACCAATCGTACTGTCTGGGAGCCGAACATTATCTCTAATCAATTGAATGAGCGAAGTATTGACTTGGCCACGGCTGTATAAGCGTAAAAACTTGAACCGCAAACCCTCTTGGTAAATCTCAGATGCATTTGTAGATACACTCCCAGCATCTTTTCCCCCTACCTCAGTCCAATGGGCTTTATTTACAGCAAACCCCATTAGTGTTTTCCCATCAAAAACAGGGAGGATAATAACAACATCGGATAAATGGGTTCCGCCTCCCGAATATGGATCATTGGTGATAAATACATCACCAGGGCGAATATCTCCCTTATTAGGATAGTGTTCAAGTAATGAAACTGCCGCCGTATCCAAAGTAGCTAAAAATGCTGTTACGCCATTACCCTGCGCTAGGAGCTGCCCAGTTGAATCGGTTAGTCCAACAGCAAAATCTGTACTCTCATAAATAATTGGCGACATGGACGTGCGTATCATCGCATTAAACATCTCATCACCTATGGCAATGATAGAGTCTTTCACAATTTCGATTGTAAATGGATCGGATATTTTCTTTGACATGTGAAAGCTCTCTATCTTTTCTTCTGCTTAATGTGGATGTGAAAATTACCATAATCATCTATTTTTGCTTTATGATCTGGAGAAATAACCAATGTGGACGCAGGTTCTTGTATGATAGCAGGGCCTTTAAAATGCATTCCAGGCTCCAAAAGACCACCATCGTAAACAGTTGCATTTCGAACACCGTGCTTGTCAAAATCTACATCACGTTTATGCAAAATAGTGTCTTTAAGCTTGATGCCAGTTTTTTTCTTTTTTCTAACCTTCGGTTTTGGGACATTACTTTTAGCAACAAGATGAAAATTGACAATTTGAACCTGTGTATCAAGTTGATAGGTAAACCGTTTTTTATATGCTTTATGAAAACTGGCGGTGAGTTTCTTAATGTTTGGCTTACCAGATGTAAATGGCAATGCAATTTTCACAGTATGCTCTTGCCCTAAATAGCGCATATCCAAAAGATACTCAAAACCTATCTTTGTACCAACAGTCCCGTCTTTTTTGAAATCCGTTTTGGCTTGAACTTCCAAGGTTTTGAATACGCTTTTAATGTTTTTAGCCGTTTTTACGGTGGCATCAATTAAGTGCGTTTGGAGATAATCTCTACGCAAATCTGTCAACAGCATCCCCCAAGCAGAAAATACGGACGAATTAACGGGTACAATGACTTTTGGTATCATCAACTCCTCAGCGAGAGCAACAGCATGCATAGCCCCGCCTCCGCCACAAGCTACAAGTGAAAAATCGCGCGGGTCATAACCTTTATTTGTGGAAATTAACCGAAGTGCATTGATCATATTAGCATTTGCAATTCGCACAACACCACGAGCAGCTTCAGCCAAACTCACTTTTAACTCTTTCATAATTGGAGAGAAAGCGGCCTTAACAGCTTTGATATCCGGTTTAACTTCACCGCCTACAAAATTATCTTTATCAATGCGACCTAGCATCAAATTTGCATCGGTTGTCGTCGGTTTAGTTCCGCCCCTGCCATAAGCAGCAGGGCCAGGCATAGCGCCAGCACTTTGCGGGCCAACATGAAGTTTGCCCCCAACATCCACCCACGCAATAGAACCGCCCCCATTACCAATCTCTACGATCTCGCAAACAGGTGTTTGAATAGGATAACCGGGGTTTTTCGTGTTTTTTTCAATATAATAATCTGTACTAATGGCAATTTCACCATTATCGATCAAAGCACATTTCGCTGTTGTACCGCCAATATCTAGAACAATGAGGTTTTTTTCACCGATCAGTTTCCCTAAATGTGCGCCAGCAAAAATTCCACTGGCAGGCCCGGATTCCACCATAGTTATAGGATTGGCTTTAGCCGCCTCTACGGTTGATATGCCGCAATTAGACTGCATCATATATGGTTTTTCACAAAAGCCATCGTTCGACAATCGCTCTTCCAAAGAGCTAATATACTTGTTGGCTATTGGGTGAACATAAGCAGATAATATGGTGGTATTCGTCCGTTCATATTCACGCCATTGCCGGCTAATTGCATGTGACGCCAGTACAGAAATTTCCGGCCATAGCTTTTTAATCTGCGCAACTGTTACTTCTTCGTTTTCAGCATTTGCATAGGCATGAAGAAAGCTAACGGCAATCGCTTCGACGCCTTCAGCTTTAAGGTAATCAAGTATTTCAGATAAGGGTGTTACATCTACCTGTTTTAATATTTTACCTGTATAATGCGTCCGCTCATCCAGTTCACAACGCAAATGTCTATCTACGAATGGTTTGGGTTTTCTAAAATTGAAATTAAATAAATCGGGCCTGTTCCCGCGTGCTATTTCTACGACATCCCGAAACCCCTTTGTGGTAATCAAAGCGGTTTTTACGCCTTTTCTCTCTGTGAGCGCATTAATAATAACCGTTGAACCATGTGCGAAAAAATTCAAATCTTTCGCATGTATTCCTGCTTTTTCAAGGGTGTTCATAACACCCTTTTCAAAATTTGGGGGCGTTGTATCAGATTTTACTACTTTTACTTCCCCAACTTTTCCAGTTTTTTCATCATAGTCATAATATACAAGATCGGTAAAAGTTCCGCCAACATCGCTAGCTGCGCGCATAGAAAATCCTCATTTAAAAAAGCCGTTACACAACGGTATATTTACACAGTTCAAAAAAAAGGGTAGCCAAGTGACTACCCCAAGCTTGAAGGGTTAAAAATTGTATTTTAGGTCAAGACGCCAAATATCTGGCAAACCCGCATGGGCAAACCCACCCACAACCCACTCCGAATTATAAACTTCATCAAATGCATTGTCATATGACCCCATCAAAGACCACTTGCCGCCTAAGTCTTCAAAGCCAAAGCGTAAGTTAACAAGGTTGATTGCTGATCTAGCTGTGGAATTTTCAGGATCCCAGAATTGCTTGCCACGGTTCTCATAATCAACTCGTGCAACGATGCCAATTGAGTTTGAAATTGGCACATTAAACTGAACGCCAGCGTTAAAGGTTGAACTCGGAACATATGGTGCTTTGTTACCGGCAACCGCCGATTTCACCGAGTAAGTTTTGATTTCACTATCAGCGATACCAAGACCTGCAAATACTGACAGGTTATCTGATAATTTTGCAACGGCCTCAATCTCACCACCAACAACATCAATATCATCAATTGGAACCAGTACCTGAGCTGATACCGCACCAATGAACACAAAATAAGGAGCATTTTTAATCGATGTGCTATAAAATGTGCCATTCAACGTCAGGGCATCATCAAAAAACTGTGACTTGAATCCAAGATCAAATGTTTTTGTAATTTCCTTACCAAGAACATCTGTAATACCTAAAAAACCAGCACTGACAGCTACAGCACCAACGCCGTTTTGATTAAATTGTCCACTCCTGAAACCTTCGCCATACGATGCAAACAGATTTAAGTTATCAGATGCCTGGTATTTCAAAGTCACCTTCGGCTGAAATTGCTCGAATTTAACTTTATTGATCGCACCTGGCACACCTATCGGTGCTAAAAATGCACCCGTTGCATCATATGCGCCTTGCCGCGCATCAACATTCTGTGTACGCTTGTCAACGTCATATCGCCCAGCAACACCAATTTCTAATTTATCTGAAAAATCATACTCCATGCTAAAGAACCCTGCATAAGCAGTGTTATCATTTTTATCTGCAATAAAACTACTTGTCGGGTTATTAGCATTACCCAAATACGGAGTATCCGTTATCTTTAAAATACCGCGCCCTAAATCTACACCCGTCCCCGTTGAAATAAACCTATCCGTATCAAGGTAGTAACCACCAACTTCCCAACGAAACGTTTTATCACCGGGCGACGTAAACCGTAATTCTTGGCTAAAAGTGTTTATATCAACTGATTGTGTTTGCGTACCATCGAAGAAAATTGCATTTGATGAGATTGCAAAAGTATAAGGAAACTGATCCCCAGTTGTCGCCTGTTTTATACTATCAAAAGCAGTGACAGACTTGAATGTCCCGTAATCCGTTGTGTATTTCAATTTTAAAGCAATTTGAGATAGGCTCCGGTCATCGCTCCCAATATTGGTCGCAAAAAAACCACGAGAAACTTTATTTGCACCCTTAGCACCTGTAAATCCAGTGCCCAACCCAGTTGCAGGATCAATGGCAAGTGGTTGGTATGTATAATTTAGCGACCCGCCATCGGTTTCCACAATTTTAGCAGTTAAGTCTACAGTTATATTATCGCTCGCTAACCATTTCAACTGGCCACGAAGTGAAATCTCCTTGAATGGATCAACTTTAGTTTTGAGAATAACATTGTCAAAGTAACCGTCGCGATTCACATACCGCCCTGCAACGCTATAAAAAAGTTTGTCCTTAGCAAGAGGGCCGCTTAAAGATGCCTCAGCATTAAATTCACCGCCATCAGCTATACCAGCCTGTACATATCCTTCACGGTCATTTCCAGGTTGCTTAGTACTAATCAATATTGCACCACCAGTTGCATTACGGCCATATCGCGCACCTTGGGGGCCACGGACGACATCAATACTATTTACATTAAAGAGACCTTGGTCAAACTGTCTTGAATTTGTCTGTAGGACACCATCAATGACAACAGCAACAGGAGCTTCGCCATTTCTAACCTGTGAAATACCGCGTATTGTAATAAAATTAGTACCAGAATCCTGAGCGTTAGAAATAGTAATGCCAGGAGTAAGCCCAATGAAATCATCTACGGTTTCAATACCCGCATCTTCAATTTCTTGAGCAGTAAAAACTTTTTGTGAGATAGGCACTTGTTGCACATTCTCATCGCGACCACGAATGCCTGTTACTACAATTTCATCTGCAACAGTACCACCTGCTTCTTGAGCAAAGCTTGGCGTGGATAAACTCATTGCTATCATCATTGACGCACTAGTTCCTGATGCAAATAAAGTTTTCTTGAAATTACTCATGATATTCCCCTTTGTTGTTAATACACAAAAACAATAAGTGATTTAGAAAAAGTTCACAGATGAAATATGTATAGGTTAACGGTTAAAATGGGCAGGGAGCAGGCTAAATTATAAATTTCACCTAACCATATGGGTAGGTTTGGAGGAAAATCCAACATTCTCAAATCTAACTGATTAAATGAATTTTCCGAGCTTCATTTATAGCGTGTATACGGTTTTCTGCACCTAATTTAACAAAAACATTTTTTAGGTGAAATTTTACAGTATGGTGTGTCATGTCCAATGCACGTGCAATTTCTTTATTGGTTTTCCCTATTGACAGCTCAAAAAGCACTTCACTTTCACGAACACTCAATGCGATATTTCCTTGGTTTTTTTCTGGTTTTGGGAATCGTGATACACAGGCATTAAGAAATGCAGTCTCCATTTGTTGCCCTGGTCGTTCTCTCCCAGCCTTAGCTGATGAGTGGACAAGGTTTCGAATATGTGAATGAAGCAAGAAGGGCGCAAACAAATTCTCACGCACAGCAATTTTTGCAGCAGAAAATACTAAATCTTGGGCTGAATCCGTATCACCACTCTTATGCAAGAAAACTGCTTTTAGCATTACACACCTTATCCAGCCCAGACCTGCCTTCATGGTATCAAGTCGGATAACCAGTGAATCCAAAGCCCCAACATCAAAATGGGTTGAACCGTCACTTAAACTCGACAATCCCAAAGCCAAGATAGCCTCCATTTCGAATTGCCAGTGAATACCTTCTAGTTGATTATATGTTTTCAAACTATCTTGGAGAACGCCACTCAAACGAATACACTCGAGTTTATCTTTTGAGATCATAGCAGCGTGCAAGGCGTATACATCACTTAGATAATCAAGGGACTGTATCCCCCTTTCTTCACCGACCAAAGAAGACTGCCGCGATATTGCTATGGCCACATCACCGTCATTTTTTATATAAGCTTGGACTATTCGTGCAAAAAAACTTGCCGAGAATATTTCGAACCAACCATCTCCCTCGCACACCAAATTGAG
This sequence comes from Cocleimonas sp., assembly GCA_036479895.1. Classification (GTDB taxonomy): domain Bacteria; phylum Pseudomonadota; class Gammaproteobacteria; order Thiotrichales; family Thiotrichaceae; genus Cocleimonas. The sequence goes on from JAZGFW010000119.1 coordinate 10,119, forward strand.
CATTTCACCAAAACCAAGTGCTTCTTTCCGCGTTTCATCTTGCCAAATTTTTAAGATAGTGCTGCCAACGTCACACACTGATTTTAAGCCGCTGTCTGTGCCAAAATTATCTTCTGCCATAGACAACGCCTCTGCGTAATGCGCTTTAGCCATATGCATCTCTCCTTTTAGGAATGCAATATGCCCTAAGTGAACATAGCAATAATTAATTCCCAAAATGGAATTGGCAGAGCGCATAGACTTAACCGCATCTACTACAGCATCACGAGCTGTCTCAAAACGGCCTTGCCCCATTTCTGAAATTGCAAATGCGCATAGGAGAACCCCGCACCCCAAATGATCTTGCTTCGACCACGCTTCTAAATCTTGCTTAATTCTTTTATTGACCGCCTCCTTATTGGCTTCGCCGTTATAAACATCTAACAATGTTATTATCATTGTTTTGTCCCGATCAAAAATATCGTCCTGAATGTCTATACTCGAACGTTCCACCTTTTCTAAATGAATCGTCGCTTCACTAATTGCTCCATCTTTGATACAAAGATAAGCCTTAGCAACACGCAACCTTGGGAATTTATTTAAATCATCCTCGCTAACGTGCCGAAGCAGTGTCCGAATATACCCAATACCTCCATAGAGGATTAGCTCCCACCCACCAGCTTCTTGAATAAGCCTTGCGCAACGATCAAAATCCTTTGCGAGCCTCGCATGGCGAACAGTTTCGGCAATTTGGCCTTCTTGCTCAAACCATTTAGAAGCTCTTATGTGTAGAACTTTTACGTCTATATCGTGTTGTTGAGACAACCTATGTAACAGAAATTCTGCAAATAGATGATGATAGCGAAACCATCGTTCAGAATCATCTAAAGGTATCAATAATGGCCTCAAAGCCATCGAGTCATTTATTAAGCTGTGAGATATACTACTTTCACAAATCGCATCAGCTAACGACGCATCAAATCTTTCAACAATAGAAGTTTTTAATAGTAAATTTTGCAAATTGCACGGAAGTTGTTCAAAGACTTGTTGTGCGAAATAATCAGCAATATGGGTTGAATGAACAGATATCTGGAACTTTTCGATTTCATTTCCATCTGTTTTTGTGGCACTAAGCATCCCCTTTTTCCGCATTGCTAAACGAGCAAATTGTAAAGCGACAGGCCAACCTTCAGTGCGTTCATGAAGTGTAGCTACTTCTTGAATTGGCAACAATCCTTCAAAAATTGCTTTTGTATCTTCGACAGTAAAACGTAAAGAATCAGGCCCCAGTTCTCTCAATCTACCCTGAGCAATCAAGCTCGCTGTGTTAATGTTTGGCAGAACGCGAGAACAAACAATCAGTTTAAAAGACTCGGGAGCTAATACAACCAAATCTTCAACAAACTGGCTTACCACACGAGATTGGAAACGGTGAAAATCATCTAAAATCAGAACTATGTTAGAACTGCATCTAGAGAGGATATTGATCAAACCTGGCAAAATACTTTTCGCGGGAATATCTGCGAGCATGTGTTCAGCAGCAATTTGAAGCCGCCCCATATCGACACCGGATCTATTTAGTGCAAAGACTATATATGATACAAATTGGCGCAGTTCTCCATCATCTTCATCTAACGACACCCAAGCGATTTTTGCCTCTTCTTTTTGCTGCCCTAGCAGCCATTGGCTTAATAATGAAGATTTCCCAAAACCTGCCGGAGCAGTGACACAAACACTGCCTTTGTCAATTAGACTAGAAAAAACAGAAAGCAATAATGGGCGGTCAATGAGCTTAAAACCTGACCGTGGTGGTTTCAACTTTGTCTCAACGAACCAAGCGTCGAGCAAATTGACTTCTAATTTTTCTGTTTTGCCCATAAGGTTCTATTATCGCCACTTTTTGAGTGAATGGTACATAAATTACAAAAATACTAAGGATCAAATTTGCGTTACTAAATATCCAGCCAACACAACGACACCGCAGATATTAATTAATATAGCAGTCCCCCATGAAAACCGCGATGAATACTCACTTTCTTTGAAACTCACTACATGTCGATATATACCGAACCGACACACCAAATATATAAAAACCAACGCAATAAACACAAACAATAGTATAGATAAATTAGGCGCTAGCCTAAACCAAAGATACAGAGATACCATTATTAAAACACCCGTTGTTGGGTCGGTAGGTGCCAGTGTCTTACCTCTAAAATCCAACAATAATTGACTACACAAATTATAGCCAATGGCAAAAAATATGTATATGTCAAGCCAAAGCACCCAGTTAATTACATCCATAATCCACCTACAAAAAAGAAACGACATTGCGTAAATTATGAGAAGATACAAGCTACCCTCTTGGGTAGGTTTGGTAGTGAGGGTGTAATTGTATGGTTAGAATGCTATAACTAATCTCGAATGGAATAATTCATATTTTTGAGTTGCGATGTGCCCCTAGATTTGTAGACACCTTGTCACTTCATTTTGTTGCCATCTCAAACTGTGCGGGTGACAACATCCCGCACTTACCATGCTTTCGCTTAGAATTATAGAACATTTCAATATAATCGAACACGTCTTGGCGTGCGAGCTGGCGCGTTTTGTAAGTCTTGCGTCTGATCCGTTCGGTTTTGAGCAGATGGAAGAAGCTTTCAACTACCGCATTATCATAACAGTTTCCACGCCGGCTCATGCTAGCTTCCAGATTGTGAGCGACTAAAAAAGATTGCCACTCTTGGCTGGTAAACTGGCTGCCTTGATCGGAATGGACTATCACTTTCGCCTTCGGTCTGCGCCGCCAAACGGCCATCAATAAAGCATTTAAAGCCAGACTTGTTTGCATCCGCACACCCATTGACCACCCAACAACACGGCGTGAGTATAGGTCGATAACGACGGATAAAAACAACCATCCCTCATGAGTCTTAATGTAAGTAATGTCCGTCACCCAAACCGTATTGGGATGCGCTATATCAAAGTTCTGCTTCAACTGATTAGCCGCCACAATCGACGGCTTAATGCCATACTTGCCAGGGCGGCGTTTATAGCCGACTTGTGCCCTAAGGCCACACTTTTGCATAAGCTTGGCCACCGTATTAGGCGCACAAGTCTCGCCCATATCGAGCAGGTCATGATGAATTTTACGGTAGCCATAAACGCAGCCGCTCTCTAGCCATGATTGCTTGATA
>JAZGFW010000120.1:0-6369 GCA_036479895.1 Cocleimonas sp.
ACAAATTATTTCACTTGTGGAGCTCACTAAAACCCCTGTTCATTTCTGCCGACTGTCCTCCGCTGACAGTATTCGTTTGTTAACAGATGCAAAAGAAAGAGGACTACCCGTCACCGCTGACGTTGCCATACACCAATTATTTTTAACCGAAATGGATGTTTCTGATTACAACCCACTGTGCCACACCATTCCGCCATTACGTTCGATGACAGACCGTGATGCATTACGTCAAGCCGTATCGGAAGGTATTATTGATGCTATATGTTCAGATCACCAGCCTCATGAAATAGATGCAAAACTTGCGCCTTTCGAAGAAACTAGCCCTGGTATTTCAGGCTTTGAAACCCTGCTCCCTCTAGTTTTACGCTTAGCCGAAGAAGGTATTATCAGTGTAATCCAAGCCGTTGAATTACTAACCACTAAACCTGCACACTTAATCAATTCTAAAGCAGGTAAGTTAGAAAAAGGAGCGGAAGCAGACTTAAGCTTATTCGACCCTCAGCAGGTTTGGCAGGTCGAAGCAAAAAAGCTTTTAAGTGAAGGAAGGAATACACCATTTGAAGGCTGGGGTTTTAATGGGAAAACTGTCCAAACCTTTGTTAAAGGTAGGTCTGTATATGCTATTGAAGACTCTCCAAGAACCCAATAGTAATTGGGTTTTCTAAAAGAAGTCAGAAGTGGTTGAATCAAGGGATGCTATATTTATTGAACATCAGATTGTACTTATTGGTAGAAACTCAAACACAACCTCGGCTCTAGGTAATTCAAATACGACGTTGAAGTTTAAGGTGCGTTAGGTGCGCATAGTTAAAAACTACCATACGATCAAGATTCATCTCAATCGATTTTTCAATTTATTAAAGACAAAAAAAAGGGATGCTAATGAGCATCCCTTTTTTGCAAACTTAGTTTAGAAAATCAATTATGAAATTTTCTGATCTAACTCGCCAGATGCATAACGTTGTGACATCTCATCAAGAGAGTAAATCTTACCAATTTTGCTTGCCATACCTGCAGCGCCAAATGCTTCATAACGCGCCTGACAAATATCTTTCATTGCGTTAGTTGCTTCTTTAAGGAACTTACGTGGATCGAAGTTAGAAGGGTTATCTTGTAGGTGCTTACGAACAGAACCAGTAGATGCCATACGTAAATCAGTATCGATATTAACTTTTGTAACACCAGATTTAAGACCTTCAACAATCTCTTTAACCGGTACGCCGTAAGTCTGACCCATATCACCACCGTAGTTATTGATGATTTCTAACCACTCTTGTGGTACTGATGATGAACCGTGCATTACAAGGTGAGTATTTGGAAGACGAGCATGAATCTCTGCGATACGATCAATACGTAAAATCTCGCCAGTAGGCTCTTGTGTGAATTTGTAAGCACCGTGAGAAGTTCCAATAGCAATTGCTAGTGCGTCAACGTTCGTTGCTTTAACAAAGTCAGCCGCTTCTTCAACTGAAGTAAGAAGCATGTCCATGTCTAACTTGCCTTCAGCGCCATGTCCGTCTTCTTCGCCCATCTCACCTGTTTCTAGTGAACCAAGACAACCTAACTCGCCTTCTACTGATACACCGCCAGCGTGAGCCATTTTTACAACTTCAGCTGTTACGCTTGAGTTGTATTCGAATGATGCTGGTGTTTTACAATCAGCTTCTAGTGAACCATCCATCATTACTGAGGTAAAACCAGACTGGATTGAGCGCAAACAAACTGCTGGCTCAGAACCGTGATCTTGGTGCATTACTACAGGAATGTGTGGGTACATTTCAGTTGCAGCGATGATTAGGTGACGTAAGAAAGGCTCGCCTGCGTAACCGCGTGCGCCTGCAGAGCCCTGCATGATTACAGGAGAATCCACTGCATCAGCAGCTTCCATGATAGCGTGTACTTGCTCCATGTTGTTTACGTTAAATGCTGGTAAACCGTAGTTATTTTCTGCTGCATGATCGAGCAGCTGTCTCATTGAAATTAGGGCCATTTGGTCCTCCTTTTATAGTGTATTAATCGTCAGTTTTAAATTATCAAAATTTGTGCCGAGTATCTTACCGCAAATGGTAAATCCTCAGCAAATTACAGGTTTCAATCGGTATCAATTACCAGTTGAATCGTTAACCTTGTTTTTAACCCTTGTGATGATCACCTACGCGTATCACCTTCATTTGGTTTGTACCACCATCTGTTCCTGCTCCAACTAAGTCACCTTTTGTAATAATAACTAAGTCGCCACTTGTTACCACATCTTCTTCAATTAAGTGTTCAACAACAGTAATATTTGCTTGTTTGGGGTCTGTTAACTTCTCATGTACCCAAACAGGATAAACACCGCGATACATACAAACACGACGACAAGTAGATTTATGCGTAGTCATTGCATAAATGGGAATACCAGAACTAATGCGTGACATCCATAGTGCTGTAGAGCCTGATTCTGTCAAAGCGCCAATGCCCTTTACGCCCATGTGATTCGCGGCGTACATGGCTGACATTGCGATACCTTCATCAATGCGACTAAAATGTTTACCTAGACGATGCTTTGATTTTTTTGCACTAGTAGATTGCTCTGCTTCAATACAAATATCTGCCATCGCGGCGACAACCTTTGCAGGGTGTTTGCCTACAGCAGTTTCACCCGAAAGCATAACCGCATCAGTTCCATCCATCACCGCATTCGCTACATCAAACACTTCTGCACGTGTTGGAATGGTGTTATCAATCATCGTTTCCATCATCTGTGTAGCAGTAATGACGGCACGATTTAACTGACGCGAACGCTTGATGATTTTCTTTTGCATTAACGGCAAATTAGCATCGCCAATCTCTACGCCTAAATCTCCGCGTGCAACCATAATTACGTCAGATGCCTTAATAATAGCGTCTAATGTTGGTTGTTCTACAGCTTCTGCTCGCTCTACTTTTGAGACGATGGCGGCGTTGCTACCCGCTTCTTTTAATAACTCGCGCGCATAAATTAAATCACTTTCACTTCTAGGAAAAGAAACTGCCAAGAAATCAACACCGATTTCAGCAGCATATTTTATATCTTTTTTATCTTTCTCACTCAAAGCATTGGCAGAGATACCGCCACCACGCTTATTGATGCCTTTATTGTTTGAAAGCTCACCACCCACTACAACGGTTGTGTGAATCTCTGTTCTATTAACAACATCGGTGACCTCAAGAACAATACGACCATCATCCAACATTAAGTCGTCGCCTTTATAAACATCGTTAGGCAGTTCTTTGTAAGCAATGCCTACACGCTCTGCCGTACCTGAATTTTCATCAAATGCAGCATCTAGAATAAAAGAGTCCCCCGCGTTAATGGTAACTTTCCCATCAACAAAACGATCAATTCGAATTTTTGGACCTTGTAAATCACCCAATATTCCAACGGTCCAACCTAGCTTTTCTGAAGCATCACGCACTAACTTTGCCCGCGCTTTATGATCTTCTAACTCCCCGTGGGAAAAATTTAACCGTACGACATCAACACCTGCGCGAATCATATCTTCAACCGCTTTCGGTGTATTAGTTGCAGGCCCCATGGTCGCAATAATTTTCGTTCTTCTTAAGGTTTTTCTCAACATAGAGAATAGTTGTCCTTATCCTTTTTAAATAAAAGCTAAGTAGCTATGGAATTTAAAGCAAAAAGCCACAATTTAATGTGGCTTTTTTAATGGTTTATTAACCTTTTGCGCGTGCTTCTAACATTGCAACTACAGGAAGCTCTTTTCCTTCTAAAAACTCAAGGAATGAACCGCCGCCAGTAGAAATGTATGAAACTTTGTCTGCAATATCATACTTATCAACTGCTGCAAGAGTATCACCACCGCCTGCAACAGAAAACGCATTTGATTCTGCAATCGCCATTGAAATTTCTTTTGTGCCACTGCCGAACTGGTCAAATTCAAATACGCCAACAGGACCATTCCAAACGATTGTGCCTGCATTTTTAATTACTTCACAAAGCTCAGCGATTGATTTAGGTCCAATGTCAAAAATCATGTCATCGTCTGCCACGTCTTCAACATTCATTGTTACTGCTTCTGCTGACTCTGAAAATTCTTTGCCACAAATCACATCGGTAGGAACAGGAATATCACCACCGTTCTTTTGTGCAGCTGCTTTTAGATTTCTTGCTGTTTCAACAAGATCTTCTTCATAAAGCGATTTGCCCACATTATGACCTTCTGCCGCAATGAATGTATTAGCGATTCCGCCACCCACGATAAGTTGATCAACCACTTTAGACAGTGAATCAAGAACGGTAAGTTTAGTAGAAACCTTAGCGCCACCAACCAATGCAACCATTGGACGTGCTGGGTTATCAAGTGCTTTACCTAATGCTTCAAGCTCACCCGCAAGCAAAGGACCTGCAGCTGCTGTTGGAGCAAATTGACCTGCGCCGTGTGTAGATGCCTGTGCGCGATGCGCTGTACCGAATGCATCCATTACATATACGTCACAAAGTGCTGCGTATTGCTTTGAAAGTGCTTCGTCGTTTACTTTTTCGCCTTTGTTGAAACGTACGTTTTCAAGAAGAACAACCTGTCCGTTTTCTAGTTTTGGAGCATTTTCTAAGTAATCAGAAACAAGGTTTACGTCTTGCCCTAACAAGCCAGCCATGTGACTTGCTACTGGTGCAAGTGAGAACTGATCTTCTGGCGAACCTTCTGTAGGACGACCAAGATGAGACATAACCATCACCTGTGCGCCTGCTTTTATAAGCAACTCAAGCGAAGGAAGTGAAGCGCGGATACGTTTATCAGAGCTTACTTTGCCGTCTTTAATTGGCACGTTTAAATCTTGGCGAATTAGAACACGCTTTCCAGAAAGGTCTAAATCAGACATCTTAATTACAGACATGGATGAAACTCCTTTTAAATTTTAGATTTATTAAATAAAAGTACTGTTATAACAATCTCTTTATTTAATAAATCTGTGGGCATGAACGAAGCCATACCCACAAATTATTTTTTACCAATCTAAACCTGTGCAATTACTGGTTCAGATTGCGCCTAGTTGCCTTCAGTTCGAGGCGGGGAAGTAGGAGCTTACAAGTGTAAGTGACTACTTTCCCAACGAAGAAATGGAGGCTAATAGATGCGAGCTGTGCTACTAAGAAACGTGTTCTACAAGTCTTAACATATTACATGTGTAGCCGTACTCGTTATCATACCAAGAAACAACTTTAACAAACGTATCATCCAACGCAATACCAGCACCTTCGTCAAAGATTGAAGAAGCACTGAACCCACGGAAGTCAGAAGAAACTACGCTCTCATCTGTATACGCTAAAGTGCCTTTCATTGAACCTTCAGAAGCTTCTTTGATTTTTGCACAAATTTCTTCGTAGCTTGCAGGCTTGTCTAATTCACAAGTCAAATCAACCACTGAAACGTCAACTGAAGGAATGCGGAAAGCCATGCCTGTTAGTTTGCCATTTAGCTCAGGAAGTACGATACCTACTGCTTTTGCAGCGCCCGTTGATGATGGGATGATGTTTTCAAATACTGCACGACCACCGCGCCAGTCTTTCATTGAAGGACCGTCAACTGTTTTTTGTGTAGCAGTTGCAGCGTGAACAGTCGTCATAAGACCGCGCTTTAAGCCCCAGTTATCATTGATAACTTTTGCGATAGGCGCTAAGCAGTTAGTCGTACAAGATGCGGCTGAAACGATTGTCTCACCGTCATATTCGTTGTGGTTTACGCCGTAAACGAACATCGGGCCGCCGTCTTTACAAGGCGCTGATTGAACAACTTTCTTTGCACCAGCATCAATGTGAGCCTGACAGCTTTCTTCTGTAAGGAAGAAACCCGTACAATCGATAACGATTTCTGCACCAACTTCATCCCACTTAAGGTCAGCAGGGTTACGCTCAGCAGTGATACGGATTTTGTTGCCGTCAACTGTGAAAGAAGTATCGTCCACATCGTTTACTACGCCATCAAAACGACCGTGAGCTGTATCATACTTAAGCATGTACGCTAGATAGTCATTTTCTAGTAGGTCGTTGATTCCAACTACTTCTAGTGATGGGAAATCTTTCTTAATCGCACGAAATACCATGCGTCCGATACGGCCAAAACCGTTAATTCCAACTTTTGTTGTCATGAGAAATTCCTTAGAGGTTAGTAACTAGGTTAAAAAAATATCAAATAATTGTATAAAATCACGAAAAACAAAGGGGGTGGCTAGCAACAAGGTTATTTTACTTTGCCACCCCCCTATTTTTCGCTGTTTTGTGTTTTACGCTACGTCGTTAATTGCTGCTGTTACAGCGCCTGTAGTGATACCGAAGTACTTGAATAACTCAGGCGCTGGAGCTGACTCACCGAAGGTAGTCATTCCAAT
>JAZGFW010000121.1:0-8642 GCA_036479895.1 Cocleimonas sp.
TCCTCCTAGTTTATGAATATTTCCTTCGGTCTTCATACCAGTTAACTGGTTTATATTGTAATTTTTAACTACAGACACATAGATACCATGTTTACCTTCTGTTGGTCAATCTCTAAAACTTAGTGAGTTTACCATCCAAAGGTTTTTTGGGTTGATAACTCAATTATGTCGGCGTCTTATTTACCGACGTCTGTGAGCTTACCTAGTTTTTGTTTAAAATGGTGAGTTCGATTATGTGGGTGTCTTTTTACTAACGTGTAGTGAACAGACACGGTAGTATTTCCCTGAAAGGGATAACTCGAGAGCTAACGTTCAATTATTAAGTAGTTCTTCTGACATAATGTTGTTTAAAGCTTTTAACTCAATTATTATACCGCCAGTTTTATCGATGATGTTGTTAAAGCCATCCTAGTCACTTATGTAAGACCTGACCTTGCTTCTACGATATCGACATTTCCTACGGAAATCATCGATATGATTTTTGGCTCTTGGTGAGCCATAAAAACCAATAACATACCAACAGTTGGAATAAAAATATGAGAATACTCGAAGAAGCCTTAACATTTGACGATGTTTTACTAATCCCCGCCCATTCAAATGTGTTACCTGCCGAGGTTGATTTAAGCACGAACCTTACAAAAAAGATTAAATTAAATATCCCCATGCTTTCAGCCGCGATGGATACGGTCACAGAGGCTAGATTAGCTATTTCATTAGCACAAGAAGGCGGCCTAGGTATCGTTCATAAAAACATGACGATTGATGAGCAAGCTAAAATAATTTCTACTGTTAAACGTTTTGAAAGCGGCATTATTAAAGACCCTATTACAATAGCCCCTGAAATGTCCGTTGGCGACGTGATGGCGCTTACGGCAAAGAATAAAATATCTGGTGTGCCTGTTGTCGAAAATGGTGATGACTTGGTTGGAATTGTAACCAGCCGTGATTTACGTTTTGAAACAAATCTTGAACAACCTGTTTCTGAAATTATGACGACAAAAGATGACCTTGTTACTGTCACAGAAGGGGCAAGCAAGGATGTGATTCAAAGTTTGTTACACAAACACAGAATAGAAAAAGTATTAGTAGTCAATGATAATTTTAAATTGTGCGGTTTAATTACTGTAAAGGATATTCAAAAATCAACGGATTTCCCGAATGCTTGTAAAGATGAATCAGAAAGTTTACGTGTAGGTGCTGCAGTAGGCACAGGTCATGGAACAGAAGCTCGTGTAAAAGCATTGGTAAAAGCAGGCGTTGATGTGATTATTGTAGATACCGCACACGGACATTCGCAAGGTGTTTTAGATCGCGTTAAATGGGTGAAAGATACATTCCCGCAGGTTGAAGTCATTGGTGGAAATATTGCCACAGGTGCAGCGGCACTAGCGTTAGTAGAAGCAGGTGCAGATGCGGTAAAGGTCGGAATCGGCCCAGGGTCAATTTGTACTACACGTATGGTGGCTGGTGTTGGTGTTCCGCAGATTTCAGCGATTATGAATGTAGCAGAAGCATTGAGAGGCAGTGACGTGCCGTTAATTGCCGATGGTGGTATTCGCTTCTCTGGTGATATTGCAAAGTCGCTTGCGGCAGGTGCACATTGTGTGATGCTAGGTGGCATGTTTGCAGGTACGGATGAAGCACCGGGTGAGATTATTATTTACCAAGGTCGTTCGTATAAGTCTTATCGCGGTATGGGTTCGCTAGCAGCAATGGCAGATGGTTCTAGCGATAGATACTTTCAAGAATCAGAAAATGCAGCTGATAAATTAGTGCCAGAAGGGATTGAAGGGCAAGTGCCGTATAAAGGCCCACTCGCCCCTATTATTCACCAGTTAACAGGTGGAGTACGTTCGAGTATGGGCTATGTGGGCTGTGGTGATTTAGAAGAGATGCGTAATAAGCCAGAGTTTGTAAGAATTACTGGGGCAGGGATGAAAGAATCGCATGTTCACGACGTGACGATTACCAAAGAAGCACCAAATTATCACTCATAATCATCCTGCTTACCTCCTTATTTGTTCCATTAACTCGTTGAAAAATGAATACTTACCATTTGTTATAAAGGTAGTGTTCATTTTTCGCTATGTACTGAAATAAAACGGAGGCAAGCAGAATAATTATTCAGTTTTTTAGAAAGCATTCTTGATGAATAACAATTCAATTGTTTAATCGTTTAATTATAGTGCACGTTTTTTCGCACTGAAGGGCTTGTTACAATGCAGATTAACTACGCGCAGGTTGACCAGAAACAACTGGCAAAAGACATTGATGCGATTAAAGAAACCATTGGAAAACCGACGGTTGAAGATTTAAAACACCTAAGAAAGGTCGAGTGGTGGGGGCGAATTTCTGCCCTTTTAGGCTACTCTATTTCATGGATATTTCCGTTTAATATCATTGGTGCTTTTTTAATCAGTATTGGTAATATCAGCCGTTGGGCGAATGTAGCTCACCCCGTTTTACACGGTGCTTATGATAAAGTCCCTGATGTGCCGAAACGTTATACGCGTAAGGGTTTTGCAAAAGGTTGGCGCAGGATTATCGACTGGCTGGATTGGATTGACCCAGAGGCATGGGATTATGAACATAATAAAAAGCATCACTATAATTTAGGTGAAAAAGCTGACCCAGACAATATCGAATTAAATCTTAAATGGTTACGTGAATCAAACTACCCAATGTGGGTGCGTTATGTGATTGTGATTGGTTTTGCAGGAATGTGGAAGGTGGCATATTATGCGCCCCAAACATTACGCATGTTAGCCAACTACGAAAGAAAAAAGAAAGGTGGTGTCGAGCACGATACCTTTTTACGTATTGGTGCATGGAGCCCTTTTTCTGAAGATGGCAGGCGCTTATGGCTGACTTGCTTCTTGCCCTACATCGGTTTTCGCTTTGTCTTTATGCCTTTGTTATTTTTACCGTTAGGTACAGATGCAGTATTTAATGTTTTTATGGCATCGCTTTTAGCGGAGTTCTTTTCTAATATACATTCGTTCTTCGTGATTATTCCCAATCATGCAGCTGAAGATATTTATCGTTTTGAAGAACCTACAAAGGGGCGCGGTGAGTTTTACTTACGCCAAATTATTGGTACTGTAAACTATAATACAGGGTCAGATCGGGTTGACTTTATGCATGGTTGGTTAAACTATCAAGTAGAGCATCATTTATTCCCATCAATACCCTTGAATCATTATCAAGAAATGCAACCAATCGTGAAAGAGATTTGTAAAAAGCATAACTTACCTTACCGCCAAGAAAGTGTTTTTAAACGCTTATGGATGACGATTGAGCTAATGGTGGGAAAGACAAATCAACTTGTTATTAAGCACGCTTAAATCGCTCTGAACAAGCAGATAATAACGAGAGATCTTTCGTACAAAGGTTTCAATTAATCAGAATCAATAGCAGGGTTAATTGGCTGTAATGGCATGTTTCATTATAATGGCATAAGCTCAATATGGAACGCACCATTAATTTTAGATGAAACATAATAGAAAAAACCATGAAAAATGATAGAGAAGCAATTGTTGCTATTTATAACGCCGAGGGAGAATTAATCCTAGAAAGCAATTCGCATAAAGATATAAAAGATCTTTTAGATGTCAGTTATTCAACGATTAGTAGTTCGATAAAAGAGGGTTATAAAATAGCAGGTGGTCACACCTTATTATCATTTCAGGCGAAAGATAAAATCCCTCTAACGATAGAGGTTGAGAAAACCTACCCAAAGTTTAGAAACCCAAAAAATAGTAGAATGAGCCGAATGTATTTGGCCTATTCTTTAGAGGGTATTTTGACACATGATAAACCTCTATTTTTGAATGAAATGATAGATTACCTAGGGGTTCACAAAGACACAATACTCGACGGTATCGTCAAAAATCACCTTTGTAATTTTCACATAGTGCGTGTGGCACGTTCACAAGAACTATTTCCTAAAAAACTCTCCCCTCTGGCTAAAGAATTTAAGTTATTTCAATATGATAGAGCTGGAAAACTAGTCGCTTATTATACCGCGATGAGTGTTGCAAGTAGGGTGACAGGGATTGATTACGATACTATTCGTAACTGTACGATCAAAGCTATATCCACTCACCCGCAATTTTATTTTACGACCCAAATATCATTATCAAATTACAAGAAAATAACAGTGAGATTTAAAGAAAAATATCAGGCTCCACAAGTATTTGTAAGTTGCGATGGTAGTAGAGAGTTGATGTCTTTAAATAAAGCCACCAGTTATATTGGTACATCCTATCCAACGCTAAAAAGAAAAATAGAAGAAAGCCCGCGGTTCATATTTAAAGGTTTTCTCATAGAGCAGGCGACCCAATAAAACCACTCATTAGCAATGAATAAAATTCACTCTTTTACATCGCCACTCTTTTCGTTGGGTGATCTTATCGCTTATGATAAAAAACATGTTTGGCATCCTTATACCAGCATGTTGAATCCTACACCTGTTTTACCTGTAGCTTCAGCGCAAGGTGTTACCTTAACACTTGCTGATGGTACTGAGTTGATTGATGGCATGTCATCTTGGTGGTCAGCCCTTCATGGCTATAACCACCCTAAATTAAATCAAGCACTTATTGATCAATCCCAGAAAATGTCACACGTTATGTTTGGCGGTTTAACGCATGAACCAGCGATTAACTTAGCAAAACGATTAATTGATATTACAAGTGAGAACTTACAGCATGTTTTCTTTGCTGATTCAGGTTCTGTCGCGGTTGAAGTAGCAATCAAAATGGCACTTCAATATTGGTATGCACAAGGTAGCGATCAGAAGACAAAGTTACTTACGGTAAACAATGGTTATTTTGGTGATACCTTTGGCGGAATGGCTGTGTGTGACCCTGTAAATGGCATGCATGAAATGTTTACGGATGTTCTAGCTCAGCATATTTTTGCAGATGCACCGGCAAGCCGAAGTAAAGGGGAGTGGGATAATTCATATATTGCTGATTTCGAGAAAAAACTAAAAGGTAATCACCAGCAAATTGCAGCCGTGATTATTGAGCCTATGGTGCAAAATGCAGGTGGCTTACGCTTTTATCATGCAGAATATTTACAAGCTGTTAGAAAGCTCTGTGATGAATATGATGTGCTACTAATTTTGGATGAAATTGCGACAGGCTTTGGGCGTACAGGCACACTGTTTGCCTACGAACAGGCAGGGATACAAGCAGATATTCTATGCTTAGGCAAAGCGTTGACAGGCGGATACATGACCTTGTCTGCAGTACTTACGAGTCGTAAGGTTGTAGAGGGCATAGAGGCAGATGGAAAAGGGTTTTTAATGCACGGCCCTACCTTTATGGCAAACCCATTAGCTTGTACTGTGGCAAATGCCAGCATAGATCTTCTATTAGAGTCACCTTGGCAACAGCGTGTAAAAGCGATTGAATCACAGTTAGAGCGTGAGTTAGCAGTTTGTGAAAAACTAGCTGTTGTTAAAGAAGTAAGAGTAAAAGGCGCGATTGGTGTGGTCGAATTACACGAGCCTATAGATGTGGTTTGGTCACAGAAACAACTTACTGCAGAAGGTGTTTGGCTAAGACCTTTCGGAAAACTGGTTTATGTCATGCCCCCTTTTATTATTAAAAGCCAAGAATTAAAGAAAATCACCGATGCAATTTGTAGCGTTTTAAGTAAATTATAAAAATAAAAACTCTTAATTTTAAAAAATATCACAATTTAATTATGCTTAATTTTTAAGCAATTATCTGTCTCTTATCTTAAGCTATATCAAACAGATAGTACTCAAACCTCAGAATAAACATAAAAAATTATAAGTGTATCTTATTAATTTTATTGAAACTTTTTAAGTATGCCTAAGTCCTAGACCCTGAAGCGAATGATAAATAATAATGTGACCTATTAGTTTATAGATTCCATGATTGTTTTATTTTTTCAGACGCTTCTTAATTTACAATTTATTAAAATAACTTACAGGAGTAAAAAATGTCTACTTTAAAAACAACACTATCAACCTCAATCATACTTGCAATGGGATTAGCATTACCATTCCTTGCACACGCCGAAGGAACAGCACCAATTGAAGGTGATCCGGTTGCGATTGATTGTGTATTGCCAGCTGAAGTAGAGGCAATGACTGACGAAGAAAAAGCAAAACTTACTTTGCCAGTCTGTGCAGACGAGAAGAATGCAGAAGAGCCTGTTATTGTAAAATAATAACGTGAAAGGCAGTACCTTTATGGGTCTTGTTTTTTGAAACTCATGAAGTACAAAAAGCCCTGTCTCCCCTAGAGGCAGGGCTTTTTATTTAACTAAATTTCTAGCTTTACTACTTACGAACTACGCTATGTATAACGTAAGAATTTTCAAAATAAACAGATAGGTGAGGGTAGTCCCAACGTGTTATTTGCGGGTTACGTTTTGTTACTTTGCCTTTAGATGTTTTCACACTCTTGGCTTGACCAAATTTTTGAGCCACACTACTCATGCTATCACCATGTTTTGGCGCATTCGCTTTTGTTAAAACCTGAGCATTAGGACCAATTTTTAAAATATCTGCATTCACAGTTGTTGAAAATGCTAATGGTGTAAATGCCAGTGCAATACTGAGGAACAGGGGTTTAGTGTTCATCGTTTATCTCTCTCTTTTTATTATTTATAATCTTTGTAATGTTCTATTTGTTATCTGTAATGTCAGGGTATAATCCCAACCATGTTTAAACCTATCGAACTCTTTGTCGGCTTACGCTATACGCGTTCAAAGAATAAGAACAATAATTTTATTTCGTTTATATCTCTTGCATCAATGCTGGGGATAATTTTTGGGGTTCTTGTTCTTATTACCGTTCTTTCTGTTATGAATGGCTTCGAGAAAGAGTTCAGAGACAGAATACTCAGTATGGTTTCGCATGTCACTGTTTCTGGGACAGATGGTCACCTTTCTGATTGGCGGGATACACAAACAAAATTAATTGATAACCCAAGCATTAAAGGTTCTGCGCCCTTTATTCAAGAGCAGGTCATGCTGAGTGCTAATGGTCAAATGAAGGGAGTTCTCATCCAAGGAATACAGCCAGAACAACAAAGTGCTGTAGTAGATATGGATAAACACATGATTGAAGGGAACTTTTCTGATCTTAAACCGCGAGGTTATTCGATTGCACTTGGTGTGGAATTAGCTGAGTCTCTGGGCGTATTTCCTGGTGATAAAGTAACGGTGATTACGCCGCAAATTATGGTAACTCCTGCAGGGATGATGCCTCGTAGTAAACGCTTTACGGTGACTTCACTGTATCGTATAAAAATGCCTGAATATGACAGCTCTACCGCTTTTATGCATATGCGTGACGCTTCGAAATTATTTAGAACGAAGGATAAGGTCACGGGTATTCGGTTAAAAATGGATGACTTGTTTAAAGCCCCAATATTGACGCAACAATTAACTAAAAAGCTGGGAAACAGATATTCAGTTAAAGATTGGGGTGAAGCAAATAAAACCCTTTTTCAGGTAATGAAAACAGAACGTATTGTGATGTTTTTTATATTATTTTTAATTATCTTAGTTGCTGTATTTAATTTAGTTTCTACCTTGGTGATGGTGGTCAATGACAAACAATCCGATATTGCTATTTTGCGCACACAAGGAATGTCTGCGAACCAGATAAGAAAAATATTTATGGTACAAGGAACTATTATCGGCTTCGTTGGAGCGTTAGTAGGCGCTATTCTTGGCGTGTTATTGGCAATGAATGTTGGGGCTATTATGTCTGGTCTTGAAAATGTATTTAGTATTCAAATCATGCCACAAGATGTTTTTTATGATTCAACCCTACCCAGTCTGATTAAAATACCTCAAGTGATTGGCATTGCTTTAGTGGCATTTATCTTGGCTATTTTAGCGACTTTTTACCCTGCAAGCAGGGCTTCAAAAATTCAACCTGCTGATTCTTTGAGGTACGATTAATGTTTCAACCTCTAAGTGTCTTTTTAGGTTTACGTTATACCAAAGCAAAGCGAGATAATCATTTTATCTCCTTTATTTCACTGGCTTCCGTCATTGGTATTGCGCTAGGGCTTACCGTTTTAATTACCGTACTTTCGCTCATGAATGGTTACGAGTCAGGCATGCGAGATCGTTATTTAAGTATGTTCTCACACATTACTGTGTTTGACTCCGATTGGAATTTAAAACAATGGGAGAGTCGTCGTAAACAGGTCTTAGAGGCAGAACATGTTAAAGCAGTCGCTCCTTTTATTGAAAAACAAGTCATGTTAAAAGAAGGCAATAAAGTACGTGCTACTTTCTTACAAGCGATTCAGCCAGAATACGAAAAAGACCTTGGAACAATCAATCAACATCTAAGCCAATCAGACAGCTTAGATAAGTTAAAGGCAGGCGAATACAATATAATTTTAGGGGTAACGCTGGCTGAAAAATTAGGGGTGAAAGTAGGTGATTCTATCACTTTACTTAGCCTAAGCCCTGAAACCTTAGGCGTTAGCTCTGAACAAAGTAACAGTAGCTCCCCCATCTTAAAGGACTTCACTATTATTGATACTTTTAAGGTTGATATGCAGGTGTATGACAGTGGCTATGCTTATGTGCATTTACAAGATGCTATTGACTTGTTTGAAACTAAGGGCGTTGTCAC
>JAZGFW010000122.1:0-7365 GCA_036479895.1 Cocleimonas sp.
ACTGGAATATTGCACATAAAAATGAAGATATTAAAAACTGGAAAGGCAATAAGAAAAACTCAGGATTTTTACCCGAAGAACGTGCTTGGTTTGACGTACTCTTTGATGACTATAAATTTGTCGATGCATTTCGAGAGTTAGAACAAGAAGAACACTCTTATACGTGGTGGTCAAACCGTGGGCAAGCCTACGCTAATAATACGGGGTGGCGCATCGACTATCATATATTATCGCCTAGCTTGAAAGGTAAGGTTGAAAAAACAGAAATATACAAGGATGAGAAATTTTCTGACCACGCGCCTTTGATTATTGATTACAATATTTGAATAAACTAATCCCCAGATAGAAACCTGAGCGAGAGTGTCAATGTCTGCCATAACTCATATTGAAGATTTACAACGATTGTTTCATAAACGTTTGCCTAAAATGTTTGCCGACTACGTTGATTCAGGTTCATGGACAGAAAGCACTTATCGCGCTAATGAAACTGATTTTGAGCATATAAAGTTTCACCAGCGAGTCGCGGTGGATATGAGTAATCGCTCTTTAAAAACAAACATGATCGGGCAAGATGTCAGCATGCCTGTAGCGCTTGCTCCCACAGGTTTGACGGGTATGTTTCGTGCTGATGGTGAGATGCTTGCCGCCAAAGCAGCAGAGGCAATGGGCGTGCCTTTTACGCTATCAACCATGAGTGTTTGCTCTATAGAAGATGTTGCTAGTGTGACCAACAAGCCTTTTTGGTTTCAGCTTTATATGATGAAAGACAGGGGCTTTATTGAAAACTTAATTGAGCGCGCAAAAGCCGCCAACTGTTCGGCATTAATGCTAACCTTGGATTTACAAATATTGGGTCAGCGCCATAAAGATATAAAAAATGGCTTATCTGTACCGCCAAAAATGACCCCCGCACAACTTTGGAATATGGCCATCAAACCACAATGGTGCATGAATATGCTAAGCACCAAACGCCACAGTTTTCGTAATATTCAAGGGCATGTAAAAGATGCACAGGACTTATCATCTTTAAGTGTTTGGACAGCTAAACAGTTTGATGAGAAACTTTCATGGGATGATGTGGAGTGGATCAAACAGAAGTGGGGTGGCCCGCTAATTTTAAAAGGCATTATGGATGTAAGAGATGCCCACCTTGCGGTCAAGTCAGGCGCAGATGCGATTGTTGTTTCTAATCATGGGGGACGACAACTTGATGGAGCACGTTCATCTATCTCAGTGTTACCTGAAATTGTAGATGTGGTAGGCAATGATATTGAAGTTCATATGGACAGTGGTATTCGCTCAGGTCAAGATGTGCTTAAAGCCATCTCGCTTGGCGCCAAAGGGGTTTATATTGGGCGTTCATATTTATATGGCCTAGGGGCACTAGGAGAAGAAGGGGTAAAACTTGCCCTTGATATTATTCGAAATGAAATGGATATAACAATGGCATTTTGTGGTGAGCGCGAAATAACAAAGATGAATCGTAGTCATCTTTATTGGCCGAAAATAATCAAATAGAGACCTTTGCACGAACAGGTGACGAGTAAAAATGACTAATATTTCACTATTTTTCTTTCGCCACTGACTCGGCAAAGGTCCCAAACAAATAATATGTAGCTTTTCCACAAAGCACATACAAAAAAGCTCCTTGATAACGGCTATCAAGGAGCTTTTTATTTTAAAATCGAGTTGCTTACATAAAGACTGAAGAAAAAAACATAACCCAGCTAAATACAATTAGTGCAAAAACGATGGTCATTGGAATGGTAAAAGTCCACATGGTGAAACTCCAAAATTATTTAATGACCAAAAGATAACGTATTACTTTTTTGCTGTCAAAGCATGTTTCTTAAATATTTGGTCTGAGACCTTTGCACGAGTCAGTGACGAAAGAAAAATGAGCTAAATTTTTACTGATTAAGGCGGGAAACGAAGCTAATAACTGGTTATTAGCAAGTTTTCCAACGAAAAGCAGTGAAATTTTAGTCATTTTTACTCGTCATCAGACTCGTGCAAAGGTCTCGGTCTATATGAAGAACAAATCGATATTTACTTAAGTACTTCGATTACTTCACCATGTTTTAAGTGCTTAGCAAGTCCTTTAGCGGTTTTACCATCACTGTTTGATGCATTACGACTTAAGCCACGACTTATTAAGTAAGAGGCTGTTTGAGCATGCCCAAAACGTGCTGCTTCGTGTAGAGCTGTCCAGTTTTTCTCTGTTTTAGCATAAAGATCGGCCTTCTTAGATAGGAGTAGCTGAACGACTTGAAGGTGACCTTTTGCAGCAGCCTCATGTAATGGGGTTTCTTTAAACTGGTCTCGTGCATTCACATTCGCACCATTATTAATAATGACCTCTGCAAAACCTAGCTGACCTTTAGCGGCTGCTTTATGCAATAGTGATTCTCCAATACCATCCGTAATATTCACGTCTGCTTTGTTGCCTGCTAATAATTTAGCAATTGAAACATTGCCATTTTTAAGAACAATTTGTAGTGGTGTTCCTTTCTGGCTACCCGTATTTGCATTGGCTCCATATTTTAAAAGATTTTCAACCACGCCTACTTGCGCTCTAGCAATTGCCATATGGAGCGGATTTCCTCCTTTTGCGCTTTTATTCGGGTCCGCTTGATATTTTAGTAGGTGATTAACGATCCCAGTTTGACCTTTTTGGATAGCCATGGTCAAAGGTGTTTCCCCTGCCCCACTGGCTGCGTTAGCATCAGCGCCATTTTCAAGTAATAGCCGCACAAAACTTACATTGGCTTTCTCTACTGCTAAATGAAGTGTGCTACGCCCACCGGATGTTTTAGCATTCACATTAGCACCAAAAAGCACTAAATTATTCGCCATAGGATTGAACCCAAGCCGTAATGCCGTATATAAAACAGGCTCTCCAGCTGCTGTTACAGCGCTAGGGTCTGCCCCTTGTTTTAAAAAACGCTCAGCTTCTTTAAGACGATTTGCCATTAAATTATCTGCAAATGCCTTGCTTGTTACAGTTCCCCCTCGCGGACGATTAGGAACTCTGCGTTTTTTTATTTTACCGAATTTTGATGGTGCTTTAGGTGCAGTCTTTGCTTCTGCAGTTTGTTCTTCACCTGTTGGCGGCTTTCCATCTATAGATCCTTCTTTTGTTGAAGACTCTTTCCCTGTTGAGGACTCTGCCGTTGCATCTTCAGTGCTCGTCGGTTTTACGCTAGCTCCTCCACAAGCAACTAAAATACTACAAGAAATACACAGACCTATTACATTTTTTATAAACTGACCTGACATGATTTGCCCCTTTATTTTTTCTGTATACCAATATTGTTATTTGAGTCCTCGTCAACCGTTCGTGCAAGGTCTCTATCTATTGGGTAAATTATTTTCCTTCATCATAGCCAATATAGGCTTTTATGTCATGCTTATGTCATTGCTTAATGGAACTAATTTTAAACAATCACATCTATCCTACCTTATGATACGTATAAGTATTTTGTTTTAAAATCCAAAACAAGTACCATATCGCGTCTTGTTTTAATTATGACGAGACATTTACACGAAAGATATGACGGGTAGAACAAGCTTCTTCAGCCTTTTTAATAAAGACCTGATAAATTGCGCTATCCTCTCTCTCGCTATACTCTCGTGAAAAAGTCTCATACAACTAACTTCTATATTTCTGGAGATATATTAATGACATCTAAATTGTTAAAAGTTTCACTTTTAAGCTTACTTATTCCACTAACTGCATGTAATGCTGATTCAAACACAGCGGCAAAAAGTGTTGTACCTGTTGTTGCATCGGCACCAGTAAAACAAGCAGGTGGTTATAGCAATATTGATAACGAAACGTTAAAGAATTTAATTACAGAAGGAAAAGTAACCTTAATTGATATTCGTCGCCAAGAAGAATGGCAACAAACAGGTATAGTAAAAGGCTCTAAAACGATTACCTTCTTTGACAATATGGGGCGTATTAATCCTAAGTTTGTTCCAGAATTTACAGCGCTTGTTAAGCCTGAGCAAACTGTTGCTTTAATTTGTCGTACTGGCAATCGAACACAAGCGGCGGGTCAAGCAATAGCACAACAGTTGGGTTATAAAAATGTGTTAAATGTAACGCATGGTATTACAGGGTGGATTGCTGAAAAACGTCCCGTGGCTAAATATAAATAACCAAGCCTTAGTTATTAGGCTATTTGCACGAAAGAGTAGGGGATACAGCTTCACCCATTCTCTCGTGCAAAGGTTTCTATCGGCAAGCTACAAACTCACCATTAGGCCAACAAGGCCCTGAAATTGCTTCACCTAAGTTGGCATCTATTAATCGTTGCCTTGCTTCTAATAATCGTCCTACTAAAGCAGGCTCTCGCTCGCCATAGGCTTCGTTATCTTCAACACGATTAACCACAATACCTAGTAATTCTGTAATGGCATTGCCAACTGAGTTTTGTGAAATGGTCACAATTAATCGACCTTTATCATCGCGGTAGAGTATTTGTTTGTAAGCAGGCCGCCAACGAATTTCATTAGCAAACTGTGGGTCTTGAATAACTTGCTCACGTAAATCACGAGCTACGCGTAAAAATTGGCTATTGCTTAGTAGAACATCAGAAATTTGATTAGGGAAGTTTGCCTCTTTAGGTATGCGTTCATCACCGGTTGCCACCAGTGAAAAGAAGGTGCGATAAAAATCTAAGAATCCACGTAAGACCTGTTCAAATTCATACCAAAAATATTGGTCATTGAGTTTTTCTGCGCCGCCCACTAGCTCCCAACTTGGTAATCCTTGGGGGAAACCTGTCAGCTCTAGCGCACAGTCTTCTGAGGGTAAGAATTTTAAGAGTTGCAAATCCAGCACATCTAAAAACTCATGATAGGCATCGCTTAGATGACGCAAAAATAAGGTATTGTGACCACTGTCCGTTAGGTTTGGATTGTTTGCGTCAGCTTCTTTCGATGTTTTCAAATCTGCAATAGGGAACACCATAAAATGATTATGGATCATGCGGATACTCGGAACGCCGGGTTTATTTAATGGCCACGTCGAATCCAGACTCGCTTCACCGCATAACACCAAATGCTTCTTCGGGTCAGGGTATTTTTCAAGCATGTACTCCATTAAAATGGTGGTCATTTTTGACCATACTTTCTTTTGTTGCCGAGTTAGCTGGTCACGTCGAACGGGTCGCCCTAAAGGGTCTAAGATTCGGCGCGAAGTATCTAAAATAATAGACGTATCAAATTCTGTACTATGTCCAATAAGCTTTCGATACATTAATAAATCTTCTGGGGTTCTGAATAATCCGTTTTCTTCGGCAAGGTTTTTTAGGTTAGCCGCACTGTTAAAAAATTCAACAGGTGACATCCCGTCAGGAACGGTCAATGACAAAGAGGGACGTGGTGTTACTATTTCGCGGGGTGTGAGCTTCATTTAATAACCTTTTTATATAAGTTTCTGATTTACAGTGACGGATCTTACGTCCTTACAACTTTTGCAAGCATCTTGTAATGCCATCAGTTTTTTATCATCCTGTGATTTATTTAAGAATATTTCTATTTCAATTTTCCCATCAATATAATGCAACACAATATTGAGAATATCTTGATCTATCCCATTTTTCTGTAGCAGAGGGTAGAGCTCAGTCATAACCTGTTTACGGCTAGATAACCCTTTGGAGGGAGTGTTTATTTCATCATCTTCTGGATCAACATGTACCGTAATGTCATGCATTTCAGGAAACTTATGACGTAGATTATAGATAACGCTTTCAGCAACAAAGTGTCCTTCAGAAACACTTAAATAGGCATTTACTTGAATATGTACATCTGCTAAAACTGTGTTCCCCATTTTTCGAGTGCGTAGCAGATGCATTTGATCCACGCCTTCAATATTGCCAATAAACTGGCTAATTTCTGCGGTCTTTATCGGCTCTAAGGCCGTATCAACCAACTCCATGGTGCTATCTAGAATAAGGCGCGCACCCATATAAAAAATCATTACAGCAACGATCATAGCAGCCGCTGCATCCAGCCATGGAATTTCTAAAAAGATACTGCCTGCTATACCGATGGCTACCAAAATAGAGGATATTGCATCTGAACGATGGTGCCACGCATTCGCTTTTAACATTTTTGAGTCAATTCTATTAGCTACAACCATGGTGTACTGGTAAAGCCCTTCTTTGCTTACAATGGCTAAAGCAGCAAAAATTAAAGCCAGTGGCTCTGGTTGCAAAAGGCGTTCAGGGTTCATAATGCGCCCAAAGGCACTAATGGCAATACCCACGGCAACACCTGCTAAAGCGAGACCTAGAATGACGGTAGCCACAGTTTCAAAGCGTCCATGACCATAGGGGTGGTCATCATCGGCATCTTTACTGGCTATTTTTGCTGCGACTAAAACAACTACGTCACTGGCAAGATCAGAAAGCGTATGAACGCCATCTGCAATTAACGCTTGGGAGTGCGCTAGTGTTCCTCCGATAAGTTGTGCAAGTGATAAAAATACATTAACAACCATGCCAAGCAATGTGACATTACGGGTTTCTTTATAACGAACGGTGCCTGGTTTCTCCGTATTATGATGATCGTGGTGATGCCCATGATGAGAGTGATCGTGCATTGCCTATATTTGCCTATACGTCGTTGCTAATCTGGATAATAACGGTGTACTCATAATCTTCATCTTGAGTAGCAATCAGTTTATGTCCGTGAACTTTTGCCCACGCAGGAATATCATAAAGCACGCCAGGGTCAGTACAGACTACTTTAATTTTATCTCCCTGTGCGCTTTCACCTAATTTTTCAATCAACTGTTGAACCCGTATTACAGGCAGCGGGCAAAGTAGACGACGAGCGTCTAAGTCATGTGTAATATCGTTGCTCATACTTCGCTGGGTGTTTTTGCAACGATCGTCAGCGCATGTAAATCACCCGACGTAATCGCGCTATTTACCGAAGCATAAACGGCTTGGTGGCGTTTTAGCGTATTTAAGCCGTCAAAACTTTTACAGACAACGGTTGCTTCATACTTATATCCATCACCCTCTACGGTAATCACAGCATCGGGGAATACGGACTTAATTAATTGGCTAACATCTTCATTACTGATACTCATTGTTTCTCTTTCCAAAAATAGTTATCGAACGCAGTATAACGAAGGCGTATAATCCTTGCAGAATTAATAGAGACCTTTGCACAAATCAGTGGCGAAAGAAAAATAGGCTAATATTTTACTGATTGAGGCGGAAAATGAAGCTAATAACGGGTTATTAGCAAGTTTTTTAACAAAAAGCAGTGAAATATTAGTCATTTTTACTCGTCACCTGATTTGTGCAAAGGTCTCTAATAGTAATAAGAAGCGCTAAATAACCA
>JAZGFW010000123.1:0-2612 GCA_036479895.1 Cocleimonas sp.
ACAAACCAATGATAATGCACTGGTTGAAGGTAAAAATGCCGCCGTCGTTAGAAAGATATTTGGTTATACCCATATCCCACAAAAATGGGCGAAAAGGATAAATGAATTCAATATCAACTATTTGTACCCCTATATCAACTACCATCGACCTTGCTTTTTCCCTGAAATTATCATCGATGACAAAGGTAAACAGCGCAAACAATACCGCTATGAAAACATGATGACACCTTATGACAAGCTAAAATCACTGCCTAATAGTGAGAAATATTTGAAGCCTGGGCTAAGCTTTGCAATACTTGATTTAGTTGCCATGGAAATGACGGATAATCAGGCGGCTAAAATTTTAAAAACGGAAAAATTAAAACTTTTTAACCAGATTTTTGAACAGAAAAACAGAGCTTAACTTTTTATGCTCATTTCAGACTCATTTCTTAATTGGAAAATACTCTCCTTTGACAAAAGCAATAACTCTATTCCTATCATCATGCAAGGTTGTCATTCGCTTACGCTCAGAAGAAAAGGTAATTTCTCCTACTCTTGGCATTGTTTCCAACAAAGACGATTTTTTGTAGCTCGCTTTTTGTGCCGCTTCATACAAGGCGACTTCGGTTGGGTCACCTGTCAAGTTTCCATCAGCATCAAGCTCTACATCATTGTTTAGAGCTAACGCTTGACCAATGGATTTCCATAATGTTGCGTTTTTATGAGAATTGGCATCTTGCATGCTAAATTTTTCATGCAAAATATGATCAGCGTAGATGGACTCTACTGACATGCGATTTTGTGTCAGTGTCCCTGTTTTATCAGTACAGATGTAGGTTACCGACCCCAGTGCTTCCACAGCAGGCAGGCGACGGATTAATGCATTGGACTTGACCATTCTTTTTGCCCCTAAAGCTAAAGAAATAGTCACAACGGCGGGTAGAGCTTCTGGGATGGCAGCAACAGCCAGACTAACTGCTGTAAGAAACATTAACGGCAGAGGCTCTCCATTTAACACCCCAATTGCAAAAATTAATGCACAAACGGCAAGGATGATTAATGAAAGGCGTTTACCAAACCGGTTGAGTCTGTATTGAAGAGGTGTTTTATTGTCGTCCCCTTTTTGCAATAAATCAGCAATTTTACCAAACTCGGTCTGTATCCCCGTGCCAACACAAATACCTTCACCTCGTCCTTTAACGACGATGCAACCTTTAAAGACCATATTTAAACGATCACCTAAGGCAGAAGCTTTATGTTGTAAAGCTTCCGTATTTTTATCGACAGTATTGGATTCGCCCGTTAATGATGCCTCGTTTATCTGCAATTGTGCGGCAACCGTCAGTCTAAGGTCAGCTGGAATGATATTCCCTGCCTCAAGCAAAACAATATCTCCTGGAACAAGATGCGACGCGGGTATTTTATGAAGCTTACTATCACGTCGCACCATTGCATGACTGGCTGCCATTTTCCGTAATACTTCCAGTGCTTTTTCTGCACGATAATCCTGCACAAAGCCAATGACTGCATTAAGCAATACGATAACCAGAATAACGATGGCATCTGATGGTTCGCCGATATAGCCAGAAATAGCCGCAGCTGCAAGCAAAATCAGGATCATAAAATCTGAAAATTGCGTCAATATCAGTTTAAATAATCCACGCTGGGAGCTTGAAGTAATCTCATTGTAGCCATAGTGCTTCAATCTTTTTTTTGCTTCTGCTAGAGACAGGCCATTTTCGATGTTCGTCGATAACGATTCAGCCACATCTTTATGAGTTAAAAGATGCCAGTCAGCAGGTTTAAGAGGTAATGAGGAAGTTTTCATTCGAAGCACCTTTTGAGGTTAGAGCAAAAATAGAAAACAGGATAAAACCTTGGTGATAAAGATTGGTAAAATTAGCATATTACGAAGAACTAAAATAGTCAAATGATTGCCATAGCTTTACATGGCTATTAACAAGTTGCAGCTTATCTCGTTCTCTTGCTCCTTCGTGGGAAGGCATAATATAGCGGAAACAAAAAACTGGAATGTGGATAAAGCGCTTAGGAACGCGCACGGAATAACTTCGTCAACTGGCGCAGGATTTTTGTTCGTATTCAAGGCGTAGCAACAGGCGCATAGCTGGCTACGTAACTTTTGCTACAACGCAGAAGACGGACAAAAAGACAAGTCAGTTGTCGAAGTTATTTCGTGCACGTTCCTTAACTACATTTATATCAATGAAATAATATTTGGAACCATGTTGAGTATTATAATGAACGGGGCATTTGGTGTGGCTTTGATGCTAATACTACCGATAATCTGGTTGGGATTAGAAACAAGAATACAGCTGTCCAACCTAAAATAATCATATTGAAATCTCAAAAAGCCTAGCAACCAATAAGTGTTTGTAGAACAAATCCTCGCAATTGAAGACTTGACTTGGCAAAGAACAAGAATAGCAACCACTCTTATCCTTTTTTCCTGTGATTTCCATAGGTCTTTTTCTTAATTAATTATACGGGGTGGTCAACTAGCGCCTCCACCCACTATATGTTGTGTTGCTTCCAATCGAAGCCATGAGAGATTTTAGACTCAATTATAGGTTCTCTAAATACCGACTGTTCAAGTAGTCTTCGAAAAAGCA
>JAZGFW010000124.1:0-4094 GCA_036479895.1 Cocleimonas sp.
AAAATGCTAACCCTGACCAGTTACCCAGAAGCACTGCGAGAAATTGAATTACCTGAAATAACACGCGAACTTTCTTTACAGCTTCCTGCCGGCAGTGATAACGACAACAACCCAAAAAGTTATGCCTTAGCAAAACGCTTATTATCCAGCTCATCATCAAAACAGGATTATGTACATAAAGTGATGAACCGCTTTAGCCAACAGGACTATTACTACACTCTTCGGCCTAAAACCTTAGGTGATACCAATACCATTGATGAATTTCTTATCAAAAACAAAAAAGGTTTCTGCGCGCATTATGCAGGTAGTTTTGTTTTTATGATGCGCGCTGCTGGTATTCCCGCTCGTGTAGTTACAGGTTATCAAGGCGGCAAGTGGAATCAACAAGGCAAGTTTTTATCCGTGCATCAATACGATGCCCATGCATGGGCAGAAGTATGGCTAGAAAATAAAGGCTGGGTACGCTTTGATCCAACCAGCATGGTCGCGCCAAATCGTATCGAAAAAAACCTTGAAGAAGCCGTTGGTGCAGAGGGAAGTTTTTTAGAAAATCAGATGTTTTCAATGGCAAAATATTCATGGCTTAATAGCATCAAAAACAAAATGGATTCTGTACAATATTCATGGCGCCGGTTTGTAATTGGCTACGATAGAGACAGCCAATCAGAACTTTTAAAACGGTTGTTTGGTGAACTCACATTACAAAAAATAGCGATGATTGTTGGTGGATTCTTCCTTGGTATCATTGCATTCTGGGCATTACTGCTAGGCTTAGGCAAGAAACAAACACACGAAGCTATGGAACATCAACTCTACCGACGTTTTTGTAAACGCTTAGGTAAACTAGGTGTTAATAGAAAACCTTCACAGACACCTGAAGCATTTAGCCTCTTTGCATCGGCTCAACTCCCTCAGTTGGCAACTGAAATTAATACTTTTTCAAAACTGTATTCTGATGTTTGTTATGACCCCAGCTCGCAAAATAACTTGCAAGGAAATCTTCGTGCTTTAAAAAATCTCTTAAAGAATATTAAAAAAAGCTAGTTTCAGAGACCTTTGCACGAGTCAGTGGCGAAAGAAAAATAGGCTAATATTTTACTGATTGAGGCGGGAAATGAACGCTAATAACGAGTTATTAGCAAGTTTTCCAACGAAAAGCAGTGAAATGTTTAGTCATTTTTACTCGTCACCTGATTCGTGCAAAGGTCTCTTTCAATATAATAATCCGCTGGTGATTATTTAAGCTAGGAAAATTAATAAAAATATATTATGTTAATTCTTAACTATAGTAATAGTATTAAGATAAACAAATGAGGATTACATGATGACTATAAAGCTTTCTTTAATGATGATGTTACTAAGCACCTTACTTCTTGGATGTGGTGGTGGAAGTAGTAACGATAACGACGGTAGCGATAATAACGGGGGCGATGGCGGTACAACAGATAACAATGGATTAGCTTCTATTATTTCTTTTGATGTAAAAGGAACAAGTGCTGATAATACCGCAGGTGAAGCACCGCTAAGTCCAAGTGTTAATGCTGGAAAATGGTCTATGGACTGGGAGGTTGACTTAAAGGACAGTAAATCAAATCAAAACTTCTTAAGTATAATTATTTACGTTAGCGAAGATAATAAATTATCCTCTACTGATATACCAATATATCGAGCTACATGCTCTGGAAGCCATTGTGTCGGTAAGACTAAACTTGCTATGTCTTGTTTTCACAAACCCGATTCAATACCTGACTGTGAAGACGATGCATTAAATAGTGTCTTTATAAGTCATGACTTAGAAACATTTTTAAATAAAATACCTAAGAGCGGCCATTTTATTTTTACAGCTAGTGGTATAGATGCGGCAATAAACGATAAGCTCAAATCAATAGCGACTCACCCTGTAATATTTGAGTAATTATCTTATTACAAATCTACAACTAGCCATGTCTTCTGAGAGGTTAACAACCATGTATTAGAACGTGGTTGTTAACCTTTCAAAGGAGATAGAATGTTTCTCAAATACTTAATACTAACTTCAGTAGTATTTCTTTCCAGCAGTTTTATACAAGCAAAGCCTTTACCAGGCATGTTAAATGCACATAATAAAGAAAGAGCATTACATAAGTTACCCCCTTTGCGCTGGTCGCCTCAGTTAGAAAAATATGCCCAAGAATGGGCAGACCATTTAGCAAAATATAAGGGTTGTACTATGCAGCATCGCCCGCGAAAAAATGGCGGACGGTTTAAACAAAAGTATGGTGAGAACCTTTTCTGGGCAAGCCCAATCCGTTGGAAAAGCGGGAAAGTTCAAGCTCAAAAAATTTCTGGTGCTATTACCGTGCGTGACTGGGTTGCCGAAAAAAAATATTTTAACCTACGTATCAATCAATGCTTTCCGGGTCAACAGTGTGGTCACTATACTCAGGTTATATGGAAGTCCACAACGCAGGTTGGTTGCGGTAAAGCAATGTGCGGGGACAAATCTCAAATTTGGGTTTGCAATTATAATCCCGCAGGAAACTTCCCCGGTCGACGTCCTTACTAAGCACCTAGTCTCATTCACGTTTCTATCTAAGTATTAGGGAGAAGTTAATCAATATTGCTTTTATTTCATAAAAACGGTTTACTCTACTTACCCAATAAACTATCCCAGAAATTTATACTATGAGTGCAAAATCAATAACTACGACCGAACTCAACGAAGCGCTACAGTCAGCAGGATCAATCTCACTTTTTGATGTGCGTAAAAAACCCGCTTTTGATTCCTATCCAGATACGTTACCGAATGCAACATGGCAAGCGTTTGATCAAGTAGAAAAGTGGGCGGCTGAACTATCTGCGGAAGTAAAAAATAACCCTGTCGTCATTTATTGTGTGCATGGACATGAAGTCAGCCAAAATGCGACCCAAGCTTTAAGTGACTTAGGTTTTGATGCTAAATACTTAGAAGGTGGTTGGGTCGCATGGAATGATGCTGGTTTAAAAATGGATAGTGCAAACAGTTAGCTTTCTTACTTAGGGCTCTCAAAGAATATATAAGAGGAGACCTTTGCACGAATCCCCGTTACTCGACTAAAAATGTAATAATCTCACTTTAGGGAAAATTAGACTTAAGCATGGCTTGGAAAAACATAAAACAACGCAGTTTTGCCGATGACCTCGTCACCGTTCACAGTGCAGTTGAAGAACTTGATGATGTACACGACTTAATTGACTGGTCAAGAATAGAAAACCACTTAAGCCAAATTCATACAAAGGTAAAAGGAGAGAAAGCTTGGCCTCCGCTAATGATGTACAAAGCGCTCCTGCTTCAAGTTTGGTACGGTTTAAGTGATCCCGCATTAGAAAAACAGTTAGCACGAGACTTACTCTTTCGTCGCTTTGTAGAGCTAAGCCTTAGCGAAAGCATCCCTGATCATTCAAGCTTCTGGCGCTTTCGCAATCTTCTGGAAGAGCTTGGGTTAAATGAAGTCTTACTCGAAGAAATTAATCAGCAGCTTGGAGATCAAGGCTTAATCATAAGAAGCGGAGAAGTCAGCATCATTGATGCCAGTGTTATTAAAGCGAAGAACAATCGCCCCAATAAAGGCAAAGATGGCAATAATACTCAAGATCAAGAAGCAGCTTACAATGTTAAAAATGGCTCTGATGGCAAACGCAAAACCACCTATGGTTTCAAAGCACACATTAATGTAGAGGAAGACGGCTATATAAAGCGCTATGAGTTTAGTGCAGGTAATGTGCACGACTCACAAGTCTTTGATGAACTACTCACAGGCAAAGAAAAAGAAGCCTTTGCCGACAGCGCTTATAAAAGTAAAAAGAGTGATAAATTACTAAAAGATAAGCGTATCACCAATCGAATACTTGAGCGTGCTTACCGAAATAAGCCACTGACAGAACAACAAATAGAATCTAATCGTTTGGCGTCAGGAACACGAAGTATTGTTGAAAGGGTTTTTGGTGTACTAAAACTTCACTATGGTATGGGCAATGCCCGTTACCTTGGGATGGTGAGAAACAAAGCCCGATTTGGCTTAATATGTGTTGCACATAATATTAAACGAGGTATGGCGATTAATCGAAGTAGCATG
>JAZGFW010000125.1:0-22745 GCA_036479895.1 Cocleimonas sp.
CCAAAAATTAAAGCTATAATAAAAAGGATAACAAGAATGATAAACATACGAGTAGTATACGGTTTTATTTGGAGAGATTCTTATGCCCTACGTAAATATTAAAATTACTGATGAAGGTGTTACAGCAGAGCAAAAGTTAGCACTGATTAGTGGAGTGACTGATTTATTAGAAAAAGTACTCAATAAAAATCCAGCCACTACCTTTGTTGTGATTGATGAGGTTAATACTGATAATTGGGGTATTGCTGGTGAACAAGTCACGGCACTTAGGAAAAGAGAGGCTGTTAATGGGTGATATTAATCCCCGATATAAAGGGCAATGTTTATGTGGTGAAATACAGTATGGTGTTGATGAAATAGAAGCGCAAATGGGGCATTGTCATTGCACTATGTGCCGTAAGTTTCATGGTGCTGCATTCTCGACTTATGGCGAGGCTAAAACGGAGAATTTTCATTGGCTTAGGGGCGAGGAAAAGCTTAAAACTTACCTCGCCCCTAACGGTACACAAAGACAGTTTTGTAGTAATTGTGGTTCTAGTTTAACGTTTAAACCATCAAATGATGCAGGTGATGTGGTTGAATTTTCATTAGGAACGCTAGATACAGACATTGGACTTAAGCCCGACGCACATATTTTTACAAAGAATTGCGCCAGTTGGTTTGAAATTAAGGATAATTTACCGCGATTTAGTGCCGCGAGAGAACTAGGTATTGTGAAAGAAACTTAGAATGGATCCTTTATCAACTTGGCAACCCATCAAGCTGACTATTCAAACTAGCTTTAATCTGCAAATCAACAATCAATTTATCATAGCTACCAAACCCTGTTTTTTCTAGATACTCTTGAAACAAGGTTTCAGAGAGTTCTAAGCCTCCTTGTTCTTCAGCTTTAATCAGGATTTTATAGATAGGTTCAATGGCTTCTATTGTCAACTTTGGGGCAAAACGTCTATACGATGTATATCCTGTTATTTCCCTCTTCCTATTAATATCAGCCGTTATATAAGCAAATGTCCAATAAAAACCACCATCCTTGCGTAAGTTTTTAATGTAACCGTAAAACTCTTTTTTTGCTGATATGGCGCCCCAAATAATTTTGAATAATGCTTTTGGCATATCAGGATGACGTAGCACATTATGATTTGATCCTAATAACTCTTCTTGAGACCAACCTGACAAACTTGCTAATAAATTATTACATTGAATAATTGTGCCTTGTAAGTCTGATCGAGAGATAATGAGATCATTAGGCTTTAAGAAGGTTTCAGTATGACTAATTACACCTGATTGACTTTCTTTAGTATATTTTTTTGATAGCAGGGTATCAGTTGATCGTTTACCGATAGACTTACTCGCTTTTGCCAGTGAATCATAATTAGACGAATTATTTTCACAAACTAAATCTGTAAATCTTCTGCTGTGAGTGGGAGCTGTCATGTTCTGCGCTCTTTAACAAGCTTATTATTTAAGTACTCCTATTTTAACTTACTACGTGGATTTATTTTTCTTATCAGACCAGCGGCGATTGCTTGGATTATTGTATCAGGTTTACTCTTTATGTAGCGTTAGCTGAGGGAAAGGAATCTCCCAGTTATTTTCGGTGCAGGCATCGACAGACCAACGCTGAATTGCGCGTCGTAAACGTGTATAAATATCTGCAACGGTTCCTTTAAAATCGGCGATAACAACTAGGTTTAAAGATGAGTCAGCTGCAGATTCAAATTCCACGCGAATGTTTTGAATATCATCTTTATAACCTTCTTCAACAGCGCGATCATTAATGGTTTTTTGTAAAATTTCTACTATCTCGTTGGTACTTTTAGTTTGATGTGAATAACTAATGCCAATGGTCTCTTTTATGCGGAAGCTCTTTGATAGATTCTTTGGAGATAACGCTAAAAAATCAGCCATTTGATACGTACTAACAGCTCCTCCGCGTTGAATCATTTGGATAAATTCGAGCGAAATACCGGTTACTTTCCCCCGCATGCCATCACTTAAGTGAACCCAGTCACCGCGTTTACACGGAAACCATGGCTCATTTGTACCAATGGGGCGAGATCGAAGGTCAACTAAATCATCAATATCAATACGTTGTGTAAGCCCTGTGACAGGGTTTTCTAACAGTGAATACATATTAATATTCTTCACTTGCCAAGGGATGCCATTTAATTCAATTCGCTCACCCTCCCTTACAGGACCCACATTTAAAAATAACTCAAGTTGCCCCCAATAACGCGGGATGGCGAGACGTAAAGTCCAAGCAAAGGCAATTAAAAAGAGTATTCCTAAACTGAAAAGCACCCAATCTTCTTCAATGTAAAAGATAATCATAGGGGCAATAATGACAAGCAAGAAGGTAATAAAGCGATGCAAGATATCTATCACACGTAACTTCACGCTTCTATTTTCAGCGCGGTAGCCTTTGATGATTCGGGTAATCAATTTATGTGCTAACCGAGATAGGATAATTACAAGAATGATTGAGAGCAATGCTTGAATCAGCGTCCAGCCACGACGTTGAAAGAATTCTTTAAAGTAGCTTTCCGATTTTTCAGTAAAGGTGCTTTCTTGTGCTTCTAATTTAAATAATTGTAGTTTTTTTGCTTGTATTTCACTTTGGATAAAGACCAATTGTTTTGACCAGTTTTTATTCATTTTTACGAGTGCTATTTTAATTTTTGGGTTTTTATTGACTCGATTTAGGGCGGCAATATTTTTAAGTGCTTGTTTAGCAATGGGTTCACGTTGTTCGTAATAGGTAATTTTTTCTCGCAAGTTTGATTTTAAGCGCACATCACTGGTAGCGTGCTTCATTTCCTTAAGTGCGGGCTCAAGCAATGAAAATATTTCTTTTTGTAAATTAAAGGGGAGTGCTTTACTTACGCGTAGCAAACTTAGATCGGTATCAGCCGCAATATTTTCAATATTGATGGTGGTACCTTTGAGCTTTTTTTCCGCTTTCTCTAATAACTCAGTAAGATCAGACTTTTCTGTATTCGTTGTAGCCGTTTTTAAATTACCACGAAGGTCAACAATATCACGACGTAATTGATCTTGTAGTTCAACAAAACTTAAGAGGGTAGAGAGGGTTTCATTACGCGTGAAGGTTTGAGGTAGTAGGGGGTTAGCTTCGTTTACTATCTGCTTCTCAGTTTCAGTTTCGGCAAACGCGGCACTACTTATAGCACTACTTATAAATACAAGAATAAGTATTTTAAGCAGGTTGTGAGAGAAGTTTTTAATCATATTTTTAGCGGCTAAATGTTTGCTTGCAGTTTATCTAATAAAATATTTATGTCATTTTCACTATGTAGTGCTGAAAAAGTTACACGTAAACGTGCTGTACCTTCAGGCACAGTAGGGGGGCGGATTGCGGTGATTAAAAGCCCCTGTTCTTGTAGTTGATTACTTATGTCTAACGCCTTTTTAGTCCTACCAATCAGTATAGGTTGAATAGCGGTGTTTGATGGCAATAATTCAATCCCTAATTCACTTGCACCTTGCTTAAACTGTTGAATGAGTGATTGTAATTTTTCACGTCGCCAGCTCTCTTTTTTAACCAACTTTAAACTTGCCCGTGATGCTGCTGCTATTGCTGGTGGCATTGCTGTGGTAAAGATATAGGTTCTCGCTGTTTGAATCAAATATTCAATTAAGTCATTACTGCCAGCAATAAAAGCACCAGCCGTACCAAAGGATTTGCCTAGCGTTGCCATAAGTATAGGCACCTGTTGTTGCGATAAGTTCTGTTGTTCCAATAAACCAGCGCCATTTTTACCTAGTACTCCAATGCCGTGTGCATCGTCAATCATGAGCCAAGCGTTATTTTCTTCGGCAAGAATAGCTAGTTGACTGACTGGAGCAACATCACCATCCATACTAAAAACGCCATCACTGAGGATTAGGCTATTATCACTATCCGTTTTTAAATAACGCTTTTTTAAGGCACTTATATCGTTATGCGCATAGCGCTGTAACTTTGCCTTACTGAGTAAACTAGCATCAATTAAGGAGGCATGGTTTAAGCGATCAGCAAATATCACATCACCGCGCTCCATTAGGGCATTGACTACACCTAGGTTTGCCATATAGCCTGTGGAAAATAAAAGCGCCCGTTCTCGCCCTGTAAATTCTGCTAATTCTTCTTCAAGTTTTTGGTGTTCAACCGAGTGACCGTTGATTAGGTGCGCGGCTCCACTGCCAACTCCATACCGATCAGCAGCTTGCTTAAATGCTTGGGTAATATCAGGGTGATTAGCTAAGCCTAAATAGTCATTGC
Organism: Cocleimonas sp.; assembly: GCA_036479895.1. Taxonomy (GTDB): domain Bacteria; phylum Pseudomonadota; class Gammaproteobacteria; order Thiotrichales; family Thiotrichaceae; genus Cocleimonas. Next base: position 4,283 of record JAZGFW010000125.1, read on the forward strand.
TACAAAAGGTGAGTGTTTCAACACCATTGATCTTCATCTGTGGTTGTTGCGCGCTCTCGCTAACTAAAGGGCGACGATAGAGGTATTGTGCTTGTTTTTCATTAAGGAAAGATTTTAATTGTTGCGGGTCGTTCTTCATAGGCTGAGCATAAATCATGGGCGCAAAAAAAGCACCCTAAGGTGCTTCTTTTGAACCTAATTCAATTTAATTAAAAAGAATTAAGCGCCTTTCTTTATGAAGAAAGTGAACTCGCCACCGTCTTCAGCAGTAGAAACTAACTCGTTTCCAGTCTGCTTACAAAAAGCTTCAAAATCTTTAACTGAACCAGGGTCAGTAGCAATGATTTTAAGTGTCTCACCAGCTTCTAGGCCGTTGATTGCTTTTTTAGCACGTAAAATTGGTAGGGGGCAGTTTAAACCGCGTGCATCTAATTCGTCTTTGAAATCGCTCATTGATTCCTTCTCCTGTGTATATTAGTAAAATCTGATATGCGGTCGGTACTCTATCATTAAAAACCATCTTACGCATCAACTTTATATACCCAATATAGGTATATAACTTATAATATGAGGCATAAATAGTGTTTTTTCAAGGGTACGTAATGCGAATACAGTTTACAAAAATGCATGGTTTGGGTAATGACTTTGTGGTTATTAATGCCATCGATCAGTCAATATCACTCAATAAAGAGCAAATTAGGTTTATGGGAGACCGTCATTTTGGCCTTGGTTTTGACCAACTTTTACTGATTGAAAATAGTGATGTAGAAGACGCTGATTTCCGTTACCGGATCTATAACGCTGATGGTGGTGAGGTTGAGCAATGTGGTAATGGCGCCCGTTGCTTTGCTCGTTTTGTTATCGATGAAGGCTTGACGAATAAAACTGAGATTCCTGTGATTACTCAGGCAGGAAAAATCATCCTCAAGGTTGAGGACGACGAAAACGTCACGGTGAATATGGGGGCACCTGAACTATCGCCTGAAAAGCTACCCTTTATATCTGCGCAACAAGCTGTCAGCTACACGCTTAAACTTCTGCAAGAATCGGTTGAATTCTGTGCAATTTCGATGGGTAACCCTCATGCTGTGATTTTGGTTGATGATATTGATACTGCGCCTGTTGAAAAAATAGGCAAAGCCTTACAGGCAAATTCACATTTTCCGCAATCCGTTAATGTCGGTTTTATGCAGGTGATCGATAGAAGTCACGTCAGCATACGTGTCTATGAAAGAGGCGTTGGTGAAACGCAAGCTTGTGGCACGGGCGCATGTGCCGCTATTGTGGCAGGTAGGTTATTAGGTCTACTGGATGAAACCGTAAATGCTAAACTCATAGGTGGTGAGTTATCAATTAGTTGGCAAGGTGATGCAAATGATACCGCTCAGCCAGTGATGATGACAGGACCAACCGCGACTGTATTCAAAGGTACAATTACATTATAATCTATTCTACAACTGCGTAATAAAGTTAAAAATTTGTACGTAAGCGTGATTAAATGGCAGTGTCAAATACAAGGAAGGGAAGGGGTAATATGAGTTCATCAGCAAAAAAAAATACAAATTTAACTGAGTCTGAAAATAGCACGATTTTGGCAGACGCTGCGATGGACGAGAATATTCTCGCTGAATATTTAGCCGCGCATCCTGATTTTTTTCAACGTCATGCTGAGTTATTGCAAAATATGCAAGTGCCACATGGGACGGGTACAGCATCGTTAATTGAAAGACAAGTAGCCGTATTAAAAGAGAAAAATAGAGACCTTGAAGAACAATTAAATGGTTTGATTCGCACGGCACGTGGCAATGAACAAATTGTTACTCGGCTACAACGCTTCACACTTGAATTATTGGGTAATGATGGCGTTGATGATGTTATCGCCAGTTGCCAAGAAATTTTGCGTGAGGATTTTAATGCCGAATTTGTGACCTTAAAAATTATTGGTGCAGATGACACAATGCATTTCGTATCGAAAAACAACCCCACTTTGCAACAATTCGATAAACTCTTTGATAGTAAACGACCTGTTTGTGGTCGCCTTCAAGATAAACAACAAGAATTTTTATTTGAAAAAAATGCTGATCTTGTAAAATCAGTAGCTCTAGTGCCTCTAATGGGTGCGGATAGAATGGGGCTATTAGCCTTGGGTTCTCAAGATGAAACACGTTTCCACCCCGGCATGGGAATCGTCTTTATCAGTCATTTAGGTGAGTTGATTTCTACCAGTTTATCGCGTTATTTATAAAGCTCCAAATAGGGCAAGACGGTGGCAAGCTTACAACAACAATTTGAAGCGTATTTAGAACACGAAAAACGTTATTCGGTGCACACGCTGAGTGGCTATAAGTGCGACTTAAATCAGTATTTAGACTGGTTAAAAAAAAATAGTAAAAACAAAGATATTGTTAATGCAGATAGCCTTGATGTTCGGCAATGGGTAGCGTCAATGCACCGTCAAGGCATGGGCGGAAAAACACTCCAGCGCAAGCTCTCATCATTACGTAGTTTTTATCAGTTTTTAGTGCGCAAACAGCATTTAAAAAATAACCCTGCTATTGATATTAGTGCGCCAAAATCTGCTAGAACGTTGCCGAGCACGTTAGATGCTGATACTTTGACACAGCTGTTAGAAATCCCCGCTGATAGCATTTTAGCAATTCGTGATCGCGCGATTATGGAATTATTTTATTCATCAGGTTTACGTTTATCTGAACTCACTAATCTTGATGTGGATGATATTGACTTAGAAGATAATACGCTACGAGCAACGGGTAAAGGCAATAAAACACGTATGTTGCCAGTCGGCAGAAAAGCGCAAGAAGCGCTGATTAAATGGAAAAAGAATCGAACTATTTTAGCAAATATTGATGAACAGGCTCTTTTTGTTAGTAATAAGGGAAAACGCATTAGTAACCGAGCAATACAACAACGCTTAAATCATTGGCGTAAAAAACAAGGTTTAGAGCAACACATTCATCCACATAAATTACGCCATTCTTTTGCGAGTCATATCTTAGAGTCATCGGGCGACTTAAGAGCGGTGCAAGAGCTATTGGGGCATGCGGATATTAGCACCACACAAATCTACACTCATTTAGATTTTCAACATTTAGCTAAGGTTTATGACAAGGCGCATCCGCGAGCACGTAAAGTTACGAAGTCTTAGTTAGAGATCTTTGAACGATTCAGGTGACGAGTAAAAATTACTAATATTTCACTGCTTTTCGTTGAAAAACTTGCTAATAACCCGTTCACTAAAGTATAAACTCTGCAAGCAGTCGCTAAATTAGCTTCATTTTCCGTCTCAATCAGTAAAATATTAGCCTATTTAGCAAGCTTACCGTTTTGTTGTTTAAAAACGGATAACTTGATTATTAGAGCTTCAGCCGTTTCTTTCGCCACTGACTCGTGCAAAGGTCTCTATTACTTTTTGCTCCTGCAATGCTCTCATAAAAATAAGGTTCTATTGAAGTCGTTATTGGTTTAGCATAGTCTTACATCGTTATTAATTTTATACCATCTTGGAGAATCCCCATGACACATGAATTACCCGCATTACCTTACGCAAAAGACGCTCTTGAGCCCCACATCTCAGCGGAAACTTTAGATTTTCATCACGACAAACATCACCAAGCTTACGTGACGAACCTAAATAACTTAATAGATGGTACTGAGTTTGCTGATAAGTCGTTAGAAGACATCATCACTTCTGCACCTGCTGGTCCAATCTACAACAATGCGGCGCAAGTTTGGAACCATACGTTCTACTTTAACTGCCTTGCTGGAAACGCTGGTGGCGAACCAACTGGCGCAGTTGCTGATGCAATCAATGCAGCGTTTGGTTCTTTTGCTGATTTTAAAGAGAAGTTTTCTGCTACTGCTGTAGGCAACTTTGGTTCAGGTTGGACTTGGTTAATCAAAAACGCTGACGGTTCGGTTGAAATTGTAAACACTTCAAATGCAGGTTGCCCATTGTCTGATGGTCAAGCAGCTGTTTTGACTATTGATGTATGGGAACATGCTTACTACGTTGATAAGCGCAATGCACGTCCCGCTTATGTTGCTGATTTTTGGAATCTTGTAAACTGGGATTTTGTTAATAGTAATATGTAATATTGTTTTGCTAGATTGACAATAAAAAAAGGGTGGCTTCGGCTGCCCTTTTTTATATGCGTAATGTGCAAAAGGTCTCTATTCATAAGTTCGTTACGTTAGCCATAATTTGACAAAAATAGAAACAATGGCATAATCGATCGTTTTTTCGCAAAAGGGTAGCTCGTTCTACCCTTTTGTCGTTTTAGGTTATTGCTATGTCAGACTCAAATTCTACTTCTAATCACTTGATGTCAACTTATTCACGGCTCCCAGTCGCGTTTAAAAGTGGTCGCAGTGTTTACCTTACTGATACTGAAGGAAAGGAATACCTGGATGCTATTTGTGGTATCGCAGTGTGTGGCTTAGGTCATGCACATCCTGATGTTGCAAAAGCCATTGCCGACCAAGCGAAAACCTTGATTCATACCTCAAATCTTTATGAAATCCCGCATCAAACTGAGTTGGGCACTAAACTCTGTCAGCTTGCTGAAATGGATAAAGTTTTCTTTAGTAATTCAGGTGCAGAAGCGAATGAAGCGGCAATTAAGCTAGCACGCTTATACGGCAAGCAACAAGGTATTGAACGACCCAATATTATTGTGGCCTGTGATAGCTTTCATGGTCGTACTTTGGCAACACTTTCTGCCACAGGTAACCGTAAGGTACAGGCTGGTTTTGAGCCACTGGTAAATGGTTTTATTCGTGTGCCATATAACGATATTGAAGCGATCGAAAAGATTGCTGAAACGAATACAGATATTGCCGCTATATTGGTTGAGCCTGTTCAAGGCGAGGGTGGTGTGGTCGTTCCTGATTCAGATTACTTAAGCAATATTCGTAGCATTTGTGATGATAACAACTGGCTAATGATGTTGGATGAAATTCAAACGGGCATTGGCAGAACCGGTAAATGGTTTGCGCATCAACATGCAAACAACGCTAAACCCGATGTGATGACCTTGGCGAAAGCATTAGGAAATGGTGTACCAATTGGTGCGTGTTTAGCGGCAGGCAAAGCATCGGGTGTTTTTGCGCCAGGCAACCACGGTTCTACCTTTGGCGGCAACCCTTTAGCAACGCGCGCTGCACTCACCGTTTTAGATATAATCGAAACTCAAAACCTTTGTAAAAATGCTGCCAATATGGGCAAGTATATATTAGAGCAATTCAAACAAGAGTTGAGTGATGTTGACTCTGTAAGTGATATTCGTGGACTGGGATTAATGATTGGCATTGAACTGGGTAGAGATTGTCCTGAGCTAGTCACCTTAGCGATGGAATATGACCTGCTGATAAATGTAACAGCGGGTAAAACAATCCGTTTATTACCTGCGCTGATTACCACTAAAGAACAGGCGGATACGATAATTAAGATCGTTTCCATCCTTGTTAAAACATTATAAGAATAGGCATAAAAACCATGTCACAAGCACCGTCAAAAACGAGACACTTTCTAACGTTAATGGATTTTAATCCAGACGAGCTACAGAAGTTGTTAGCGCGCGCGATTGAAATGAAAAAAGACTTTAAAGCAGGTAAAATCCACGAGCCTTTAAAGAATAAAACGTTGGCAATGATTTTTGAAAAATCATCCACCCGCACCCGTGTATCTTTTGAAGCGGGTATGAATCAGCTCGGTGGTCATGCCATGTTTTTATCATCACGCGACACTCAGTTAGGAAGAGGCGAGCCAATAGAAGACAGCGCCCGTGTCATCTCTAGCATGGTTGATGTGGTAATGATTCGCACCTTTGGACACGATATTGTTGAAAACTTTGCGGCTCATTCTCACGTACCTGTGATTAATGCTTTGACTGATGATTTTCACCCTTGCCAGTTGTTAGCCGATATGATGACTTACATTGAGCATCGTGGAAGCATCAAAGGCAAAACGGCTACTTATGTAGGAGATGGCAATAATATGTGTCACTCATGGATGAACGCCGCTAAGCAATTTGGCTTTCATCTAAACATGGCATGTCCAAAAGGCTATGAGCCAGATGCGGCGCTTTCAAAAGAGCTTAGCGAACACGTTACTTTATTCCACGATATTAACGAAGCGGTTAAAGGTGTTGACCTAATTACCACTGACGTGTGGGCAAGCATGGGTCAGGAAGACGAACAAAAAATCCGTGAAAAAGCGTTTAAAGATTTTAAGGTTGATGATGCAGTAATGGCATCGGCTGATAAAGAGGCTATTTTCATGCATTGTTTGCCTGCACACCGCGAAGAAGAAGTCAGTGCATCAGTGATTGATGGTAAGCAGAGTGTTGTTTGGGATGAAGCAGAAAATCGCCTACATGCGCAAAAGGCTTTGTTAGAAGCATTGCTGGTTGGCTTTAACTAATTCTGTGTAAGTCGGATAAATATCGTTTCCGACACTCTTTAAACTGGGGTGTTATCGCATGATTTATCTACCTTCAGTTACTTTTTAGAAGTTAATTAAACTACTACAATTTAAATTTATTACTATAATAAACTATGCCAACACATCAAGAAGAAACCTCCCTACGCCGTACCTTTGCGATCATTTCGCATCCCGATGCAGGTAAAACGACCATTACTGAAAAGCTTTTATTATTCGGTGGTGCGATTCAGCTTGCGGGTTCGGTAAAGGGCAGAAAAGCAGCTCGTCACGCCACATCAGATTGGATGACGATGGAAAAAGAGCGTGGTATCTCCGTGACTTCATCGGTGATGCAGTTTCCTTACATGCTTAATAAAAAGTCACCTAATGATCCTGATAAAATCATCAATTTGCTTGATACTCCGGGTCACGAGGATTTCTCAGAAGATACTTACCGAACTTTAACCGCTGTTGATTCTGCCTTGATGGTTATCGATGTTGCTAAAGGTGTTGAAGCACGAACGATCAAATTAATGGAAGTCTGTCGTCTGCGTGATACGCCGATTATGACCTTTATTAATAAGTTAGACCGAGAAGGTCGCGATCCAATTGAGTTATTGGATGAAGTCGAAAGCGTGTTAAAAATCAGGTGCGCGCCCGTTACATGGCCCATTGGCATGGGTAAGCGACTCAAAGGTGTTTACCATATCTACAACGATATGGTTCACTTGTATGACCCTAATCACGATGGGAAAATCCTAGAAGGTGAAACCATTGAGGGCATTGATAACCCGCGTTTAGATGAGCTATTGGGCACGCAAGCCGAAGAGCTACGTGAAGAAATCGAGCTAGTCCAAGGTGCCAGTAACGCCTTTGACCAAGATGCATATTTACGCGGTGAACTCACTCCGGTTTTCTTTGGCTCGGCAACCAATAACTTTGGCGTGGCAGAACTGTTGGCAGACTTTGTCACCTATGCACCTGCGCCACTAGCGCGCATGACAACTACGAGAGAGGTCTCACCTGATGAAGAAAAATTCACGGGTTTTGTCTTTAAAATCCAAGCTAATATGGATCCAAAGCACCGTGATCGAATTGCTTTTATGCGTATTTGTTCTGGTAGCTTTAGCAAAGGCATGAAGCTGAATCATGTGCGCCTTAAAAAAGACGTAAAAGTCCCAGATGCACTAACATTCTTGGCCGCAGATCGTGGACACGTTGATACCGCTTTCGCAGGCGATATTATCGGTATACACAACCACGGCACAATTCGTATTGGAGATACTTTTACTCAAGGTGAGGACTTGTTTTTTACAGGTATCCCAAGCTTTGCGCCTGAATTATTCAGACGCGCACAGTTAAAAGATCCGCTCAAAATGAAGCAACTGCAAAAAGGGTTAGACCAGTTATGTGAAGAAGGCGCAACCCAGCTTTTCCGCCCATTCAAAAACAATGATTTAATTTTAGGTGCGGTGGGTATTTTGCAGTTTGATGTGGTTGAGCAACGCTTGAAAGATGAGTACAAAGTTGACTGTAATTTTGAAGCAGTCAATGTACAAACAGCGCGCTGGATTCACTGTGAAGATGAGGCCATGCTAGCTCAGTTTAAAATAAAAGCTGAAGCCAATTTATCACTGGATCATGCGGGCGAGCTAGTCTATATCGCACCGACACGCGTGAACTTAATGATGGCAGAAGAGAAGTGGCCCGATATTGAATTTAAGGCAACCCGCGAGCATGGCAGCTACGACTAGTAGCTCAGTTTAGTGACAATAGTGCCTCATAATTTGATTGTAATCTTTAGCATAGTCCCGCATTAACTTGCGGTACTTCATGTGCTCAGCGCCGTAAATAACATCACCCATACCCACGATGGATTCTTGTTGACAGTTTTTTGGCTCTTTATCAAATGCAGGGATCACGATACCACCTCTGCCAGCATAGAAGACTTTAACGATGGTCATTCCATTTTTTAGTGCATTTTTAGCATCTTGAACGCCACTTCTATTTTTATAAAAGTGATATAAGTCAGCATATTTCTTTTCATTAACTTCAATGATTGAAGCACTTGATGTTTTAGTCGTTGAATATTCAATTTTTTCAGACTTTGATTGTGCACTACATCCTTGTAACACTGTCATTGCTAAACTTATTAATATTAGTTTTTTAGTTGCTTTCATATTATTCCTTCCAACTTAACTGGGTCTTTCTTTCTTCTAGCAACTATTCCAAAGACGAGTAGTAGAACTAGAAAAGCGTTATTTGAAGCACCGCCGGCAGCAGAAGATTTGTTAGATTTTTTATTGATTGATTCATCGGATAGGTTGGCTTCAGCACCTACTTCTTTAGCGTCAGCAATATCATCTAGGGTTAATCGAAAGTTCCTGTATGAAACAGCAAAGAAAATATTGTTACTGCATTTTAGCTTGAGTCTTGCCTGATAAACTTCAGGTAAATCTGTATCTAAGTAGATTGTTGCTTTGCCTGTATTGGGTACATTTTCTAAGAGCTTTCTAGAAAAACTATAGCCACCATCGGTAGAAAGTGAAACATCAACACTATCACAACTAACAGGAGCTTTGTCTGTGCCTGCTACATTCCATTTAATGGTATGGCTTTTACCTAATACATAATGTGCACGCGGTTGCTCTAATGCAAAACGACTTCCTGTGCGCTTAACGTTTATTTTCATCGTATCGCTCCGCGCTGCATTAAAGCCATCTTGCACGACAAATTTAAAGTTAAGCGTTCTCTCTTGGCTAGGCAATGTTTCACCATTAATGGCTTTATGAGTAAGAATACTATTAAGAACAGGGAAGCTGCGTTGAGTATTTTCGCTTGGCATATAAGCTCTAAATAAAGCGTTACTACCGTTGTCTTTGTCTTCTAAAGAGCTACTTAAACCCGCATCCATTTGTTGCCAGCCGTACACCAGTGAGTCACCATCAGAATCTACAGCGTTGCCTTTTAGTTCAAACGGTGTTCTTGCTGGAATCGTATAATCAACGCCAGCATCAGCAATAGGTGCTTTATTCCCTAATGATTGACGCGTACCACAGACTTCTCCATGTGCTTGTGTAAATGTTCTGATTTGCTCGATGCTACCAATATGAAACATCGCATCAGAGCCAGATTGTAAACTATCAATCCCACATGATCCTGCATATGACATTACTGAAGAGCCACTACCAGGCTCAAATGATGTAAATCCTGTACGTGTTCCTGAACACGAACCTTCTATACTATTAAAAGTATGTGTTGCACCAAACTGATGACCGATTTCATGTGCGACAAAATCAATATTGAAACTATCATTGTGTGGATTTGCAATTCCAGAAACCCCTAAGGCCTTACGAGACGCCTGACAAACACTGCCAATTGCCGCCAAACCACCACCGCTACTGGTTGTAAATAAATGACCAATATCGTAATTCTCTGTACCAATGACCAAATCAATATTGTTTTGATTTTGTTGAATTAGCCCTTCTGCTGAGCTTGCATTATAAGGGTCTGACTGAGCATCCACATAAATCAATAAATCATTATTTTCAATCAGCGTTAAATGAATACCTAAGTCTTTCTCGTAGATTTGATTCACACGGCTTAATGTTGTTGCAATGGCAGAAAGTGCGCTAGCAATCGTTCCACCACTTTTTTCTACATATTCACCGGTTGCTGAAATAGCAATACGATAGTTCAACAAGCTTCCCTTTGTGCTCAATTTATTTGCCGTATTATTGGGGTCATTAGCCAGTGCTTTATACTGGGGAGTACTTTCAATTATAGGTCGTAAAGCTTCAAGTTTATGACTTTCCCCACAAGAGTAACTTTCATCATGATCTTGTGTTTGATCGTGTTTGTTATAACTAACATATTGCTGAGTTAGAGTGCTTTGAATTGACTTAAAGCGAGTGTTATTAGTATTAGTTGTTTCTGGGTCTATAAAAACAACCTCACCGCTACGCATTTGCAGCATGCCATGAAAACCGTTTTCATTTATATCCAAGCGCCCAGATATTAAGTTTTGATTGGGTAAAACACGGTAAGTTTTTATGAGAGGGTATTTTTCAGCCAATGTAGGAGGCAATATATTATCCAGCTCAATTTGAACCTGAATCATTGAACCATCTGGTAAGGGCAATGAAATATCTTCAGGGTACTGCAATAAATCACTCATCTTTTGTTTGTTCAACAAAAGCTTTCTGGCTTGTTGGTGGGTTTCTTTGTGTGAGGGACTTGAAATGCTGAAGCCCGCTAGCACTTTATTATTAGGCTGTACTGTAATAGCATCCTGCCATAGGCTTTCATTTGCAACAGCAGGCGTGCTTATGCTAAATATGACGAATAGACCAAAAGTGATAACTGCGTGAAACTTCATTTAAATACCTAGCAACTTATAATTTTTAATTTGTGTTGCGCGCATAATCAGTGAAATGGCGCTACAGAGGTATCTTGTGAAGCATCAGGTGCTTAATTTTTAGGATGACGAACGGCGCGAAGCTTTTATTCTTTATTAATAACCGTTGGGTTTTTGCTCCGTTATAATCAACACTTTATCGGGAGGAGTCGCTCAGTGCAGGATGCAGAATTTAAGTTAATGCTTTACCCTAATAATATTAACTACAAAGCTAATATCATTGAGCTTGAAGGTTTACTGTCAGAAATTGGTTTAATGGATAAAGAAATAACAGGCAAGAAATTCAAAGTGGGTGATAACTTTCTTTCATTGCTTACTTTCATGGGGTGTTCACCCAATATTGAGCTAGAGCCTCAAAAAGATAAGCCTTTTTGCTATATTGAACTCAATAGTTCGGAAAAAGCTCAGCTTGTGTTTGGGAGTAACTTAAAAAAAGGACAGTGCACCCACTGCAAGGCTAAGGTCTCAAAGATAAGCAAAGAGCTACAATGCCTTACTTGCGCAAAACCCTTAGAACTATCAAAAATAAATTGGCGGAAAACAGCCTTTGTTGCGCAGACATGGATTACGATCGGTAATATTTATGAATTAGAAGCCATCCCTAATGATGCATTACTCAACACACTTAAATCAAAAACAAGGGTAGAATGGAAGCCTGCTTACATCCGTAATACAGTGACCTTTACTATCAATCAAAACTAAAAACCATGGCAACCAAACACGAAATAATCGGTGAAGAATGGAAGGAACGTGCCTCTGACCTTGCTGAGTGGGCAATGCAAAATATGGTCAACCGCAAAGACGTGTGGGGACAATATTCAGTACTAACCCCAGCGGAACGTATCAAGCAAGGGAGAAGTTACAAAGCAATGACTTTGCCGCGCAAAGATATGCGTGGGGATGATATGGTGACGATGGATAAGCTCACCCGTCATTTTTCTAGTCGCCATCATCACAAACCACAAATTATTGGTTTGCATGAAAAATCTAAAGAAGCTACCAGCAAGTGGTTAGGCATAGATATTGATTGCCACGATACCGATTCTGTCGCCGCTGAGGATCATGCTAGGCGCAATCTAAACGGTGCGCTTAAGTGGTGGGGTGAGTTTCAAAAAATGGGTTACGACCCGTTATTAATAGATTCAAGTGGAAACGGTGGTTATCACCTTTGGGTACTGTTAAAAGAACCCGCACCGACCCAAGATGTGTATATGCTGGCAAAAAATATGGTTCTTCAATGGGAAGGTAATAACCTAGATGAAGAGCCAGAAACCTTCCCAAAAAAAGTCAAAGAAGGCAGCCTAGGTTCATGGTTTCGTCTACCTGGCTTACACCACACCCATGAACATTACGGGCGAGTTTGGAGCGGAGATGATTGGCTGGATGACCCTTGGTTAGAAGGACATGCCGCCATTGATGCAATCATCAACTGTGTGCCCGGCCCACCACCACCGAGCGTAAAGGAACAAGACTTATCATCCCGCAAAACAAGGCGAAGCACCCTAAAGCCAGAACCTAAACCCAAAAAAGCTAGCGCCCGTAAAAATCGTTTTAAAAGTACAGGTAAAGCCACTATTTGCCTTGACCTTGACGGTGTTCTCGCTGACCGTACTTATACTAAAGGAAAAACTGATATTGGCGAACCCATTGATGGCGCGGTGGATTTTAGCCACGAACTTGCAGAGTTTTCTAAAATTTTAATACTCACCTCGCGTTTTTCAGAAATGAAAACCCAGAAAGACATTGATAAAATGGAAACCAATATTCGAGAGTGGTTAGATCAACACAAGTTTAGCTATGATGAGATTTGGACAAAATCAGCCAAGCCACCTGCACAAGCTTATATTGATGATCATGGTGTTTATTGTTGTCCGGCAAAGGAAGGTATAGGGGCATTTAAAACTGCTGCTAAGGCGACTAAGTATTTACTAAAGGTAAAAAACTGACCTAAAACTTCTCTCACTCAGCAAACTTCATCTTTTTATATGATGAATATATACATCATACAATCAATAAAAATATAATAAGATGAATATATCCATCATTTATGCTAAAATCCTCCTCACTATGCTAAAAAACATAAGCCAAATTATCTATGAGCAACGCAGGCAACGCGGCTGGAGTCAAAAACACCTTGCTGAATTATGTCAGCTTGATCGCACAACGATTGGCGCGCTTGAGCGTGACGATTACCAAGATTTAGGTATTCGCAAGGTGGAGCGGGTGCTGTCTATTTTGGGCATGACTTTGGGTTGTGAGTCGGTTGGTTTACCTACGCTAGATGAATTAAAGGCCGCTAATAAATCAGAGCTAACAGGGCACTAATATGTCTAGTGTCGATCTGTATTTAAAGCCAAACCTAGCACCACAACAAATTGTGGCACAGCTTAGTTCGGAACCTGATTTAGACAGCAACAAGCATGTTCTAAGCTATCACTCTAATGCTGGTGAAGCTTTGTCCTTAACCATGCCTTTGCGTAACGAAAGTTATGCGTACAATGATCTGCACCCGATTTTTCAAATGAATTTACCCGAGGGTGCTTTGCGTGAAGCTTTGGAGCGCGCTACTGCAAAGCAATATGGAAGCGATGATTTAACCTTGCTGACTATTTTGGGCATCAATCAAATTGGTCGTGTGGTTTATAGCCCTGTCGGACAAGCCATTAAAGGGTTATTAGATTCTGATATGCAACTGGATGACCTACTTAACCATCGAGATGCTAACCTATTTAACGAATTATTATCCCGTTATGCAAAAAGCTCTGGGGTGGCGGGTGTTCAACCCAAAGTATTAATTGATATTCAAAACCGTCTGTCATTACCGGTTGATCGATATATTGTTAAAAGTTGGGGGGATGAATATCCGCACCTTGGTTGTAATGAATTTGTTTGCATGAATATTGCAAAAAAGGCGGGCTTGGATGTACCCAAAACGTATTTGAGTGATAACGCGAAACTGCTCATCAGTAAACGTTTTGATTTGGATGAAGCAGGTAATGCCATGGGCTTTGAAGATTTTTGTGTGCTTCAAGCAAAAGGAACAAAACAAAAATATGACAGCAGTATTGAGCAATGCACAAATACCATTCGCCAGTATGTTTCTGCTGAATTTCAAGCCGAGTGCCTTGCTGATTTTTATAAGCTAACCTACCTGAATGTTCGCATCCGCAATGGGGATGCGCATCTCAAGAACATAGGGATTAAATATGCCTCACTGCATGATTATCACAGCCATCAAATACCCGATGTAGTCAGAAAGCTTGCGCCTATTTATGATTTAGTAAGTACAGTGCCTTATCTTAAAAGCGATAGTATGGCGCTTACTCTAACAGGCTCAAAGCGCTGGCCTAAACGAAAGGTGCTACACAATTTCGCACGGCAACATTGTTTATTAGGCAATAAACAGATTAATACTATTGAAGAGCAGGTAGAGCACGCTATTAGTGAATCATTCCCTCTACTGCAACAGCTACAAGAAAAGCATCGAGGGTTTATTGAGGTTGGAAATAGTATGAAAATACAATTAATAAACATTGAATGAAAAATAACGGGAATGATTCAGCTTTGATTAAGGCAGGTTAATCTATTCTATTAACAACTTCAGCAAGAAGTCACTTTCAAAGGGGTTTGTGTGTGGCTTTACTGATGGAAATTTCAAACTAATAAAAATAATCTACCACAATTGTGGGCTTCGAAATTTCTACAGGGCTAAGTTATGTTGTTAGTTTTACGGGGGTACTACTAACAACACGCAGAAATAAATTTTGTTTCTGCAATTTTCTAAAAGCGGACATTTTTGTCCGCTTTTTTATTGCCTGAAAAAACTTCAATATCCCGTTATAATAAGTTATGGCAAGATCATTAACATTCAATTATGGCAACGGTAAGGGAAAAGCGAGCTTTGATTGCACCATTCACAAGGTTGATCGCACTAAACTCTATGGCTCGCGCTCTATCGAAACGCTCGATATGGACGGAAACAAGTGTAACTTAGCCACGCTACTTGATGATGGAAAAACGCTGGTTCCTTTTGGTGGTACAGCTTCTGGCTACATCAACCCCGATGGCGAATGGGTTTGCCGAAAGGATATTACTCCTGTTGATTTTGATGGAAAAAAATTAGAAAAGGTCCCTTCAAGCTTTAACTCTGGTATGCCTTTAGAGGAAAGAGTCAGCGCAGAAGAGTTTCTCGATCACAGTATCCGTTTAACCTACGCCTTAGAAAGTACAGATGGTATGGATGAGGGTTTTCTTAAAGAAATTAAAGACGGTATTATTTTTAAAACTAGTTTCAGTTATCGTGGTGGAGTAGATCCAGACCCTGCTTTTGTAATGCAAGGTGAAGATGAAACCATCTGGTTAATGATTGGTGCTGAGAATCGTGTGTCTTACTCTAAGCTTGAGCAAGCTGCCGTGATTGAAGCCACCGCAGAGAAGGATGAAGGAGCAGAAACAAGTGGGGATGATTTAGATTTTGGTATGTTATAAAACTTATATCACCTAGAGACTTCTAAGGAAGAATGGTTTGGTAGTCATCAGAAGATTTTTTATAAGGCTTCCTAAAACTAAGTTAAAAAGCGGTTGTCATAAGTTTAAGACTTGCACAAACTAAGCGAAACTTTTGTACGAATCAGATGACGAGTAAAAATGACTAAAATTTCACTGCTTTTCGTTGGAAAACTTACTAATAACCCGTTATTAGCTTCGTTTCCCGCCTCAATCAGTAAAACTTAGCTCACTTTTCTTTCGCCACTGACTCGTGCAAAGGTCTCTAAGTGTAAATAAAAAAACTGAGGATGTCCCGTTGAGTGAACAGTTAAGCTTTAAACAATCAAAATACCTTGTTGAGCGCACAGGCTTAGGTTCTGAGTTGAACAGAATTAAAAAATTTGAAAAAAAACCAATAGACTTTGCATTATCACAGCTATTTTTTCAGTCCACAAAAAGCAAGGTAGCCCCACCGGTATTATTAAACCCACTTGAAATGCGTAAGACTAAGAAAGCATTTCGAGAGAGTGGTAATAGAAAAAAATCCAACCAGCTCTACAAAAAAGAAAGAGTACAGCTAACGAATTGGGGATTACAAAATCTGCTTAAATCAGATAATGCCTTGCACGAACGCATGGTGTGGTTTTGGCATAATCACTTTACCTCTTCCATCAAAAGTGTACGAACAGCGCAGTGGATGTTGGATCAGGATTTATTAATTCGCAACCATGCCTTGGGTAACTTTGCTGATTTTTTAAGTGCCATGACGTTTGAGCCAGCAATGCTCATTTATCTTGATGGAAAGTCCAATATTAAAGGACAGCCAAATGAAAATTTTGCGCGTGAATTGTTAGAGTTATTCACTTTGGGTGAAGGGCATTATACCGAGGATGACATCAAAGAAGCCGCAAGGGCATTTACGGGCTGGAAGGTGGATATAAAGAAGGGTAAAGCAGTCTTTAGGAAAAAGCTGCATGATGCTGGTAAAAAATCATTTATGGGGAAAACAGGTCAATTTACCGGTGAAGATATTCTACAAATTTTGCTTAAAAACCCACGCACGGCAGAGTTCATCTGCGAAAAGCTTTGGTATGAGTTTGTTAGTATTCAAAAACCAGAAAAAGCCGCTATAAAGTTATGGGCGAAGGGCTTTCAAGCGTCAAACTATGATATTTCAGAACTACTCAAAACACTCTTTAAAAGCCCAGAATTTTGGGATAAAAAATACCGCGGCACACTGATTAAATCCCCGATTGATTTAGTCGTGGGCACATTAAGAACATTCGATTTGGAAGATGGGGATATTCCATTACTTGCGTTGAATAAGCAGTTAAAACGCTTGGGTCAAGAATTATATGCACCGCCTAATGTGAAAGGCTGGGTTGGGGGAAAAGGGTGGATTGATGATGTAACGTTGCCGATTCGCCAGCGCTTTTTACAACGGCTTTTGCGCGGTCAGGTTGGTATTAATAAAAAGAAAAAAATGTCGAAGGGCATGAATAATAAAGAAGGCGGCATGATGGCAAATGACATGAATAAGGAGGAAAAAAATCAACCGATGGAAATGACATTGCCAAACCTTCCCGAGTTACCTGATCAACAATGGAGCGAATGGCTTTTACCCATTATTGCTGTTTCTAACATTAGAACAAATAACAAACGAAATAAGTTGAAAGCGCTTGTGCTAGACCCTGCTTATCAATTGAAATAGGGATAAAATAAAATGAATAACACACTAGATAGACGACGTTTTTTACAGCTGATGGCAAGTGCGCCATTATTATCATTTGCGCCTACGGCTTCTGCGCAACAACAAAATAAAAACAAAATCCTACTACTGGTAGAGTTAAAAGGTGGCAACGATGCACTAAATACACTGGTGCCATACGAAGACTCAAATTACTATCGCTTACGCCCTAAACTTGGCATAAAAGCCAATGATGTTTTAAAACTAGGCAATGGTCTAGGAATGCACCCATCAATGAAAGCCTTGCTACCAGAATGGCAAGCAGGTGATATGGCATGGGTGCAAGGCATTGGTTATCCGCAGCCTAACCACTCACATTTTCGCTCAATAGAAATCTGGGAGACGGCCTCACAGTCTAATGAATATTTAGATGATGGCTGGGTGGCACAACTGTATGCGCCTCAAACATCGGGCAGTTTAGATAACTCCAATACACCGTCAAAATTACAAGGTGTAACCATCGGTAGCGATGCAGGCCCACTTAATGGCAATCATTTTAATGGCCTGCTAATGCAAGATAAGCAGAGCTTTATCTCATTAACTAAACAGATTAAAGCCGTGCAAAGCAATAATACTGACAATGCTTTGTCACATGTTTTGGGTGTGCAAAATAATGTACACAGCAATGCACAGATCGTGACAGACAAGCTAAAAAAGGCACCTTCAACAAGTATCACTTTCCCAAAAAATAAGTTTGGAAGACAGTTAGAAACTACAGCGAAAATCATCTTAAGCGGCATGAATGTACCTGTTTACAAAGTAGAGTTAGGCAGTTTTGACACACACAATAATCAAGCAAAACGTCATGCAAAATTACTCAGCCAACTATCAGAAGGTCTAGCATCGTTTTCAAGTGAAATGAAAAAAGCAGGCTTATGGGATGATGTTTTAATTGTCACTTACTCAGAATTTGGGCGACGTGCCATTGAAAATAAAAGTGGAGGCACAGACCATGGCACCGCTGCTGCTCACTTTGCCTTGGGTGGTCGCGTAAGTGGTGGAGTGCATAAAGGCTTGCTCGGTCAAATGCCAAGCATGACTGATTTGGATAAAAACGACCTGAAATTTACCACTGATTTCCGCTCGTATTATCACACGATAGCGACTCAATGGATGGGAGTTAGTTCTCTGTGGGAGAATCAGTCGATTTTGCCTTTAATTGATACATGAATTTAATTGCTATCGAGACATGAGAGTTGAGTCATATTTGAAGAGGAATGAGGGCTTCACCGCTTATCTGATGTTTTATGCGTCTGATCCACGATAATCTATAATTATACGCTTACAAAACAACCCCCAAAATAAAAATAATGAATAGTATAAAGAGCGTAATACTGGCATCAGTTATTTCAAGCGTATTGCTTGGCTG
>JAZGFW010000126.1:0-12073 GCA_036479895.1 Cocleimonas sp.
AAAGACGCAAAACCCACACCTAAGCAAGAAATTTTAGAGGGAGTTGAAAGCCTACAAATAGTGTATGGAGAAGATACTGACAATGACGACTCTGCAAACTATTATGTCAGTGCGGATGCCATTAATAATTGGAACAATGTGGTGAGTTTAAGAATTAATTTACTACTGCGTTCTATCAATAATAACGTAGCAAAAGGAAGCCAACATCTGGTGTTTAATGGGGCTCCAATAGTGACAGAAAAAAATGATCGCTATTTGCGCCGTGCTTTTACCTCAACCGTATCATTAAGAAATTAACTGATGAAATTACCTCAAAAACAATCGGGTGCAGTGTTAGTCATAGGCATGATTATGCTTGCGGTATTGTCCTTTATCGTTATCAGCGCCAGCCAAAATACAGCCATCCAGCAAAAGATGACTGCAAACCTGACTGCTAAGCAAACCGTTTTAGAAATGGCTGAATCTAGCCTAAAAGAAGCAGAAGCTTACTTATTAAAAACGGATGAGAAAGCATTGTTAGTAAAATTTAATGATACAGCAGGGCATTATATTTTTGATAAAAACAGGCGATTAAATAAAGCCAGCAACAACTGGCAAGACCTTGAAGTGATTAAAGCCCAGTCAAGTGCGACATACATTATTGAATTAATGCCCGACATTAAAACAGCAGGTAATAGCCTTGATGTGAGCAATGCCCTAAGTAGTAAATTCTACCGTATTACTACGATCGCTAAGGGAAATATCGGACTTTCTAAGACAATTTTACAAAGCATCATAAAAAAGTGACATTACACTTCTTTTCGCACCATTTTGTTTGATACCATACGCTATAATCCTCCCACTTTGATTAAGCGTTATAACTATGAAAAATAACCAAGACTTACTTAATTATCTGCCTGAAACAGACCTTTTAAAAGATCGTGTGATTTTAGTGACAGGTGCAGGTTCAGGAATCGGTAGAGCAATTTCGCTGGCTTACGCACGTTTTGGTGCGACAGTGGTTTTATTGGGTAAAACGCTTAAAGAACTCGAATACGTTTATGATGAAATAGAAGAAGCAGGCTATCCAGAACCAGCAATCTATCCATTAAACATGGAAGGAGCAACCGCCAAAGACTATCAAGATATGGCTAACACTTTTGCCGAGAAGTTGGGCGGGCTGGACGGTATAGCTTTAAATGCGGGCTGGCTTCCTGCCTTTATGCCGTTTAAAGAATACGATGTTGAAACGTGGTCAAAAACAATTAGCGTTAATTTACATGCTAACTTTTTGATTACGCAAACCTGCTTGCCATTGTTGGAAGCATCCAAAGACCCCGCTATTATTTTCTCGGCGCATGATTCACTTAAAGCTTACAACGGCGCATTCGGTATTGCCAAAGCAGGGACTCAAGCGATGATGGATATTCTAGCGGATGAATATGATTTGGATGAAAACTTTATCCGTATCAATAGCGTTGATACAGGACCACTACGTACTCAAATGCGAAAGATGAATTACCCCGGTGAAGATATGGGTGACCTTGCCCTACCAGAATCTATTGTTGGGCCTTATCTTTATTTGATGGGCTTAGATAGTGAGAGAACGACTGCACAGAAAGTTAAGTTTGAACGACTACCGGCCGATACAAAATGGCCGGGTGAGTCTGCTTAGTTGTAACAAAATAGGAAGTTACAGTGAAACAGGATAATTTATTTTCTAAACAACAACAGGTCGTTGATTTCGCTTTTGATGATTCGGTTGCTGATGTCTTTCCCGATATGATTCGTCGCTCTGTATCTGGTTATGACACCATTATTTCACTGCTTGGTGTACTCGCTCAAAACTATGCTCAAGACAATACAGCCATTTATGATTTGGGTTCGTCTTTGGGTGCAGCAACACTTTCTATGCACAGTCAAACTCGTGCTTTAAATATTAAACATATCTGCATAGATAACTCAGAAGCAATGGTTAAACGTTGTCAGTCACGTTTAGCACGACATATGCCCGAAGCAGATTTAACTGTATTGTGTGACAATATTGAAGGGGCAGAAATTGATAATGCCTCCTTAGTGGTTGTGAATTTCACCCTGCAATTTATAAGCCCAGAATCACGCTTGGAACTTTTGAAGAAAATTTATGAGGGCTTATTATCAGGAGGGGCTTTAATCCTCTCAGAAAAATTAGTATTTGCTAATGAGATAGAAAATGAAAATCAGATTGATTGGCATCATTCCTTTAAGCGCGCCAATGGTTACAGCGATATGGAGGTGAGTCAAAAACGTGCTTCGCTTGAAAATGTACTCATCCCCGATACTTTGGAGCAACATCAAGCGCGTCTAAAAGAAGCAGGGTTTGAAACGTCCTATCAATGGTTTCAAGCGTTTAACTTTGTATCTTTGATAGCGGTAAAATCGTGATATTTGATTTTAAACTACTCTATAAAGATTTAATTGCCAATGAGTTTATTGAGTGGCAGGAAACCTTGCCTGCGCAACTAAAGCAGATACTTAAAGAAAGAGAACATGGAAAAACGGCAGAATGGGAAAAGTATCTAGCAGAACTTCCTGACCTTAAAGCTTCTCAATTAATACTAAATACCGATAAGGTTACGGCGGGCTTAGAAAGTGATTGTTCCTTCGAAGAAAAGACACAACTAGAAACACATCTAAAACAGCTTCACCCATGGCGCAAAGGCCCGTATGATTTGTTTGGACTTCATCTAAAAACAGAGTGGCGTTCTGATTGGAAGTGGCAACGTATTCAACCACATATTGCACCGCTAAAAAATCGTTCTGTTTTAGATGTAGGTTGTGGCAACGGCTACCATATGTGGCGAATGCTAGGTGAGGGCGCAAGGTTGGTGATAGGGGTTGATCCTAGCCAGTTTTTTTTGGTGCAGTTTCATACGATTAAACACTTTGCTTCTGTACTTAATGGTGATTTACCCATTCATATATTGCCCTTGAAAGGCGAAGAGCTTCCTCCATTTACGCAAGCTTACAAAGGCTTAGGCTTTGATACGGTTTTTTCAATGGGGGTTTTATATCACCGCCTATCACCGATTGATCATCTCAAAGAGTTGCGAACTTTTATTCGATCAGGAGGCGAGTTGGTGCTTGAAACTTTGATTATTGAGGGTGATGACTCAAACGTACTCATTCCCGAAGACCGTTACGCAAAAATGCGTAATGTTTGGTTTATTCCTACTCCTGCCTTATTGGTGCGGATGCTTGAAAGAGCAGGGTTCGTAAATATTCGTGTCGTCGATATAAATCAAACCAGCATTGAAGAACAGCAAAGTACCGACTGGATGACCTTTGAATCACTCCCAGATTTTCTTGACCCTAATGATCATAATAAAACCATTGAAGGTTATTCTGCTCCTAAGCGAGCGGTGTTGATCTGTAATACAGCGTAATCTAAGTCAATAAATTTCTAAGCACCTCTATTTTTAAGTGTCAGTTTTTGTTAATCTGCTAGGTCGAACCCCCAAATATAGATAAACCATAATCATGAGCAGAATTATCGCAGTAGCCAATCAAAAAGGTGGCGTGGGTAAAACCACCACCAGCGTTAATCTGGCGGCATCATTAGTTGTAATGCGACGCACCGTTTTAATTATTGATATGGACCCACAAGGCAATGCCACTACAGGTGTGGGTTTAGATAAAGAAGACTCACCTATTGCATTAACCGATGTGTTACTGGGTGATGCCAATATTAAAGATGCTATTCAAGAAGTACCTAGCGCTAATATGGATGCACTCGCGGGTGGGCCAAACTTAAGTGTTGCTGAATTTAAAATGATGAATATGGATGAACGCGAATACCGTCTTCATCATGCATTAGCCGAGATTAAGAATAACTACGACTTCATCATTATTGATTGTCCGCCTTCGTTGAACATGTTGACTGTTAATGCTCTCGTTGCAGCTAATGGTGTGCTTATCCCTATGCAATGTGAGTATTACGCATTGGAAGGTTTGTCTGCATTGGTGGGGTCGATTGAAACTATTCGTCAAAATTCAAATCCTGCTTTAGAAATCACGGGCTTATTGCGTACAATGTACGACCCACGAAATAATTTGTCACGAGATGTTTCTAATCAGTTGTCTGAGTACTTTGGCGATAAGCTTTATAATACGTCAATACCTAGAAATATTCGTTTAGCAGAAGCGCCTAGCCACGGTTTGCCCGCCTTGTTATATGATAAACGCTCTCGCGGAGCCTTGGCTTATTTGGCGTTAGCGGCTGAGATGATAAGAAAAGAAGCGTCACGCGAAGCGGCCTGATAATCTGACTATAAAAGGGGTAATAAAATGAAAAAGAAACCAGGATTAGGTCGTGGGCTTGATATGTTGTTGAGTTCAGCAACGAAAGATACCAATAAAGATACCGAGCTTAAGAACTTACCCGTAGAAAAAATCAGCAAGGGTGAATACCAACCGCGTCTAAGCATTGACCCTGATGCATTGCAAGATTTGGCAGAATCAATAAAAGCACAAGGTGTAGTACAGCCTGTGGTTGTTAGGCGCATAACAGGCGGGCAGTATGAACTAATAGCAGGTGAACGTCGTTGGCGCGCTTCACAAATTGCAGGCTTGCATACTATTCCAGCCATCGTGCGAGATATTCCCGATCAAGCAGCAGCAGCGATGTCCTTGATTGAGAATATCCAACGTGAAGATCTAAACCCTTTGGAAGAAGCTTTAGCGATGAGCCGACTCATTGCAGACTTTGGTTTAACCCATCAACAAACGGCAGAATCAGTGGGGCGCTCACGTACGGCAGTCACAAATTTATTACGCTTGATAGATTTAGAAGAAAAAACTAAAGAGCTACTCGATACCCGAAAATTAGACATGGGTCATGCGCGTGCCTTGTTAGCGCTTACTGGTCAAAAACAGATAGAAACGGCGCTAAAAGTTGCTAAAAGTGAGATGTCGGTGCGCGAAACAGAGCGTTTGGTTAAAAAACTAAGCAATGATGGTGGAGGCAAGGCAATAAAAGCTCCCGTTAAAAAAGCCATAGAAGTTCAAAAGTTAGAAGAATCACTATCCGCGACTTTGGGTGCAAAAGTTGTGATTCAATACAATACCAAGGGAAAAGGAAAGTTAGTCATTGAATATAATAACTTAGATGAGCTTGATGGAATTTTAGCACATCTTAAATAAGTTAAATAAATTGAAACATATGAGGCAAAGTACAAATGGCAAACCAATCATTCATTGATTTTAAAAAAGATATTTCAGAGCGAAATATTCAAGCGACTCCCTTTGCATGGGCTTCAATTAAAGGTACCTTGGGTCATGCGTTAGTATCGGTGAAGCAAGAAGCTTCGGCTGTCGAAACTTTAAAGCAGGCTATTACCGACAAAGAAGCAATACTTGATGATTGTGACCCAGTAAAAACACCTCAAGACTGGGTTGAAAAGCAGTTAGAGCTGGCGGCGGCGTTTCATGCGCTAGCGCAACGTGAAGAGCAAGAAACAGTCGTAAACCTTAATAAGGCAATGGAGGCTTATAAAAAGCTATTGCCACTGATAACCATGCAGGATAATCCTCAGCAGTGGGCTTTGTTACTGCATAATATAGCGAACGTATTTCAGGGCTTGGGTGAGCATTCAGATGGGGCTAGATCATTGGAGCGGTCGGTTTCTGCTTATGCCAATGCATTGACTCAAAGAACAGCAAAGGCTGCACCTATAGAGTGGGCATTGACACAAAATAATGTAGCTGTCTCTATGCAGCTACTTGCTGAGCTTAAGCAGGATCTGAAAATACTTAAAGAGTCTGTTCAAACATACGACAATGCTCAGCAGGGTTTAACTTCATCTGAGCAACCTGTAGCTTGGGTCGTTACAACGAGTAATTTAGGATATGCACAAATAATTCTGTCAGAGCAAACGAAGGATATTAGAATTGCGCGACAAGCAGTTGATAATTTTAATGATCTCACGTTATTTTTCCATGATGCGCCATCGAGTCATTATCTAGAACTGATAAAGAAGTTACAAGATAAGGCGCGGTTAGTGGTAGATGAATTAAAGGGCTAGCCTTTTTTAGGTTTATTGGTCGATACGAGATCTGAGTTATGCTGAGATCATGAAATATAAGAGGATACTATTTTGGCACTTAATGAAGCAGTGATTAGTTTTACAATGGCGGGCTATGGTTTTAACCCAGATGACATTACAGAAATCGTTGGTTTAGAGCCAACAACTATTATTAATGGTAATAGCAGACAAGGGGAAAACAATCCTGTTATTAGCTCGTGGGAGTTTTCTTCGGCTAAATCTGTTGATGATGATATCGATGTATATTACATGACACGTATGCTTATTAAGCAAATTGAGCCAGCGAAAGATAATATTATAACGGCTATTGAACGCTATAGCCTAGTGCCTAAAATCCTAATAAAGTTAGTTATATCAAAGGATGAAGATGAGGCAATCCCTGATATTGGGATTAGCACAAGAAACATAAGATTTTTAGCTGAACTTGGTGCTTTTGTTAATGTTGATATAAAAAAGAGGTAGTTTAGCATTGATATTTCTCGTTAACTGAAACGAGAAATATCAATGATCTGCTTGCAAAGAGTGCGCATAATTTATATCCCTCTTTGCATCTTTAGTTTGATCAACTTATGAAAAAAATCTACCTTCCTGCTTTTTTGTTTTTGCTGGGTTTAACGCTTAGTTATTTATGGTTTAACCTAAATAACCCGATGAAACCTTTGTATGTAGAAGTCGTCAACGAAACTGATGAGATATTGCCATCAGTGATTATTGAACACGGTGGTAACGGTCTTCAAGAGAAAATTTCACTGATACAATTAAAACCTAAAGAAGTACGGATCGTTGCTATAAACCATAAACCCGGTATGGGATTTAATATTGCAGTCAATTATCCCAACGGTGAAAAAACCGAAATTTGTGGTGGGAAAGCCAAAGATAGTTGGTTTGTTCGTGAAACTATTACCAAATTTGGGATTTATAACACTTCCATTCGTTAAACAAAAAATTATTTAAGAAGCAAAAATATGGATGCAGAAATTCGTTTTTTTATGACGATAGAGGATGAGGAAAAATTCCTCAGCTTTGCAAAAAAGCATATTGATGAAGTTCTCCAGACGGATACGTTGATGCAACGTTTTTCAGTAGGTGATTGTGAATTACTATTTACACCCACCCTTGCTGAGGGCACTACTCTATACTCAGGCGTTTTAGAAATAAGAATTGATGCTACTAACGATAACGCTTGTAAGAACCAAATGCGGGCGAATATGAGCTATAAAAAACTACGAAATTGGATTAAGAAAAACTACTGGAGCAGGCTAGCCTATATTAATAAACAAAAGAATGACCAGCTCATGCCATCACGGATTCACTGGTTAGCGCCTGAAGCCAAACAGTGGAAAGAATCAGACCCTAAGAATCATATGTTGAAATTATCTAAAACCAGTTGGATGGTATTTGACATTGGGTTTTAGGGTTCTAATCGTCTATGCTTGAGCTATGAAACTTTCTAAAAACTCCCCTGAAGTTCTACTCTTATTAATTGCTGCTGGCTCCACTATGGGTTTTGCTATTTGGTTAAACTTATTAAATAACTTTGCAATTGATCGCGCTGCTTTTACGGGTAAAGAGATAGGAATTTTACAGAGCCTGCGAGAAATCCCCGGCTTTTTCGCTTTTACTATTATTTACGTTTTGTTGTTTATTCGTGAGCAGCGAATGGCGTACCTCTCCCTGTTTATTTTGGGCTTGGGTACTTTATTAACAGGTTTTTTTCCTAGCGCTACAGGCTTTTATATTACTACCGTGATAATGTCGGTGGGTTTTCATTATTTAGAAACGGTTCAAAACTCGCTGTCGCTACAATGGCTAGATAAAAAGGATGCGCCTGAGTTTTTAGGTAAGATGATTGCAGCAAAGTCGGCGGCTTCTATTTTTGCGTTTTCACTGGTTTGGTTTTTGTTTGAATGGCTACACCTTGATTATGTTTGGCTGTATGCCTTGGGTGGTTCTGTGTCGATTTTAATCGCTTTGTATAGTTGGCTTAGTTTTAAAGATTTTCCTCAAAAGGTATATCAAAGTAAAAATCTGATTTTACGTAAACGCTATTGGTTATTTTACGCCTTGCAATTTATGGGTGGCGCGCGCCGTCAAATATTTGTGGTGTTTGCAGGGTTTTTGATGGTCGAAAAGTTTGGCTTTAGTGTGGGGGAAATCTCTTTGCTTTATTTAGTAAATGCTATATTTAATATTTTTCTCGCACCGAAGATAGGAAAAATTATTGGTGTAGTAGGGGAGCGACGCGCACTTATTTTTGAATATATCGGTTTGATTGCGGTGTTTATAGGCTACGCCTTGGTTGAAAGTGCCAGTGTTGCGGTGGTGCTGTATATTTTAGATCATTTATTTTTCGCTATGGCGATTGCACAGAAAACCTACTTTCAAAAAATTGCTAATCCCGCTGATATAGCTTCTACCGCAGGTGTGTCATTTACCATAAATCATATTGCGGCGGTGGTTATCCCCGTATTGTTTGGTTCACTATGGATTTACTCATCTGATTTGGTATTTTATGCCGGCTCGGTAATGGCATTAATGTCATTAATTTTGGCATTAAATATTCCACGTTATCCTACGGAGGGTAATGAAACACTCATAGAAAGGTTTGGGGCGCCTGTTCAGCTATGACTTAGTTAACAACAAGCTATTCATAGCCTCTTCCGTCAAAGTTTGAACCCCTAAACCATCTGCCTTAGTCAGTTTACTACCCGCCTTTTCACCATAAATCAAAAAGTCCGTTTTTTTAGAAACAGAGCCGCTGACCTTTGCGCCAAGTGCTTCGAGCATGGCTTTAATCTCACGGCGACCTTGGCTTAAACTACCTGTGAGTACTACGACTTTATCTTTAAAAGGGTTATCTTGGGCTTCGATTTTTTCTTCTACTGTAGGTTGAATAGCAATAAAGAGCTTTTCTACAAAGTTATGATTAACGCGCATGAATTCAAGCAGTGAGTTTGCCATTTCTTCGCCTATACCATCAATCGCGACAACATCATCGTAGCTGGCATTAACAATATTTAGCCCAAATTCTAACGCTAAGGCTTTGCCTGCGACTTCACCAATATGTTCAATGCCGAGCGCACTGATGAGTTTTGCAAGAGGTGTGCCTTGGGTAGCTTTGATTGCACCGAGTAGATTCTCTATCCGTTTTTCTTTAAAGCCTTCGAGATGTTCTAGATCATCTGCCTTCATATGATACAGATCTAAGATATTGTTAATAATGTTATTTTTAACTAAAATTTCTACTATTTTTCCACCGAGACCATCAATATTCATACAGCCTTTTTTTGCAAAATGTATGATTGAATTGACCACTCTATCGGGGCAGTCGAGGTTTTGACATTTGATTAAGGTGTCTTCATCAAGCAATTCACTTTCGCACGTGGGGCATTGAGTTGGGCGTGAAATGGCTTGCTCATTGCCTGTACGCCTATCACTTAATACTTTGGTGATTTTAGGAATCACATCACCACTGCGAATGATGATAACGCTGTCACCGATGCGTATACCTTTGCGTTCAATTTCATCAAAATTATGGAGTGTGGCGCGTGAGATTATTGCACCATCAATATTAACAGGCTCGACCTCTGCTACAGGCGTAACTACCCCAGTGCGCCCGACCTGTAGGGTGATGGCGTTAATGCGAGTAACTTTTTCTAGGGCAGGAAATTTATAGGCACACATCCACTTAGGCACTTTAATGGTGTAGCCCAAATCTTCTTGGCTGATGATGTCATCGACTTTGACGACCATGCCATCCATCATCATGGGGATTCCATCGCGCAGACTAATGAGTTTTTGATAAAAGGTTTCGATTTCTTCAGGGGTTTTACAAGCTTGAGAATAGGGTGGGCTTAAAAAGCCTAACCCGTATACAAAGTTCATTTTTTTAGAAAGCTTAGTTTGTTTGAGTGTGTTTTCACCCAAGCCCCAAGGGTAGAAAACCAATTTACGTTTGGCAGATATGGCTGAATCCAGTTGGCGCAAACTTCCCGCAGCGGCATTGCGCGGGTTGGCAAAGGGAGTTTCATCATTTTTCAAACGTATGACATTGATTTGCTCAAAGTCGCTTTTACGGATGACGACTTCACCGCGTATTTCTATTTGTTCTTTGTAGTTAATGCTTAACGGTACGGATCGTATGGTGCGCACATTGTCGGTGACTTCTTCACCTATTGCGCCATCGCCACGTGTGATGGCGCGGATGAGTTTGCCATTTTCGTACAGCAAATTCATGCTGGCACCGTCAAACTTTGGTTCACAAAAATAGGGTGCTTCACCAATATTTTTCTCAACCCGCGCTAACCACTCTTTTACTTCATCAAGGGTGAAGACATCTTCCATACTCCACATACGTTGTATGTGTTGTGCCTTGCTAAACTCTTCACGAACGATTCCGCCCACGCGTTTGGTGGGGGAGTCTTCTGCTATTTGTTGAGGATGTGCTTTTTCAAAATTTAATATTTGATGATAAAGCTGGTCATATTCCTCATCAGTAGCAATAGGGTTGTCGTCAACATAATAGGCGTGCGCCCACTTAATCAAGGTTTTGACCTGAGGTTGGTATTCGTTCTTTGTCATCGTGACGTAGTAGGGGTTGCCCTATTGAGCAATAGTGAACGTTTGTACAGTTGTCTCGCCTGTCACAATACGAACTCTTTCACTGCCCTGTAGGCCTTGGTATTCTAGTTTAACGGTGTATGAAGCAGGGGGGAGGTTAAAGACGCCAACAGAAACATTGTTAGCACGGGCAACAATACGCCCAGTGTTATTTGTTATTGTCAGATTCCCTTTTAGGTGTTGACCAGACTGGTTTACGATGTGGCTTCTTAAGCCACCTTTTAAAACTACAGGTGTTGATGGCTGTCGCTGTGGAGCCGTAGTTTGTCGTTTAGGAGGTGTTGCTCTGCGAGACTGAAAATCAGATACATTAAAGCTAATGTTAGTGACTTGCCCACCCCTGATACGAATTGTTTGGCTATTAGGGCTTCTATTATTTATGGCTGTAACCTTATATTCACCCACATCTAACTTAAAGTTGGCACTGGGTACATTGGTTAGTTCAACTACTTTCTCTCCCGATGTTTTTAGAATAATAAAATGAGTATTTAATCTTTTATCATTAGCTCGTATATTTCCGGAAGGGCGCATCGTAACACGTAAAAATCCATCTCTAGAGGCGTTATTGGGTCTGCTATTAGTTGGTGGAGTATTTGTATTTACAGGTCGACTTGCTTGGTTGCTCTGAGTAGTGGGCTTTTCGAGAGAAAAAGTACTATTAATTTGCTGATTATTTAATACTTGAATTGTTTTTACAATATTATTTCTTTTGTTGGCTCTCACAGTCACTTTGTAAGTACCAGAATCTAGACTAAATGTTGCATTATCTGCATATATTTTTTTGGCTATATGTTTACCTGAAAGTGTTTGGATATAGAAGTTAGCCTTTATAGGTGTTAAGTCTGCTTTATTTTTTGCATACAATCTTAAGTGGCCTTTAGCTGGTTTAGGGTCTTCATTGAATTCTTTGTTTATTTCTTTGACTAGGGCGGGGTGAGGAGTTGCACCTGCACCTGCATCATTACTTTCAGGTGTCTTTTCTACTGTAGGTTCATCGACAGCAGTGATTTTCACATCATCGAAGATAACGGTTTCTTTATTATCATTATCAATAGTAGTTTCGTCTTTGATAGCTATTTCGGTTTCAGTCGGGGTTTTTTCTGAAGCTATTTCTTCTTGATCTGAAGGATTACTTTTTTCTGATTTCTCTTCTTCAGACTCTTCTTTAACTACAGGCTCTTTTTTGACGGGTTCTTCTTCAACTATAGCTTCTTCTTTAATTGGTGCTTTTTCGGCTACAGGCTCTTCTTTGGTAGGTTTTACAGGCGGGTCAAAACGAAAAACCTCATTAACCGTTTTACCTGCAAAAATTGTAATATTTTTATTGGCTTGAGCATAATCTGTAGACACATTGATCGTATAGTTGCCAAGAGGAAGAGAAATTTCTGTTT
>JAZGFW010000127.1:0-4733 GCA_036479895.1 Cocleimonas sp.
ATGTGATGGTGATTGACTCCATTCAAACCATTCACACCGAAGAGCTAACCTCAGCCCCAGGATCAGTCAGCCAAGTGCGCGAAGCCACTGCACGCCTTACGCGCTACGCCAAACAAACCAACACCTCGATATTTATTGCAGGTCACGTCACCAAAGAAGGCACACTCGCAGGGCCCCGTGTACTCGAACACATGGTGGATACGGTTTTGTATTTTGAAGGCGACCCCGGAAGCCGTTACCGCATATTGCGCGCGGTAAAAAACCGATTTGGCGCAGTCAATGAGCTAGGCATTTTCGCGATGACAGAAAAAGGTTTAATTGGCGTAAACAATCCATCCGCCATCTTCCTCTCACGTCACGAAGAGCCAGTCGCAGGTAGTATCATAATGGTCACACGCGAAGGCACACGCCCACTATTGGTAGAAGTGCAAGCACTGGTAGATGACAGCCACGGACAACAAGCAAGGCGCGTGGTGTTAGGGCTAGAACAAAACCGCATTTCGATGTTATTAGCCGTATTACACCGTCACGGCGGAATCTCCATGTTCGACCAAGACGTATTCTTAAACGTAGTCGGCGGCATGAAAATCACCGAAACCGCAGCCGATTTACCCATGGTACTCGCCGCACTTTCAAGCTTTAAAAACAAACCACACCCTGCAGATTTAGTGGTGTTTGGTGAGATTGGTTTAGCAGGCGAAATTCGCCCAGTGCCAAATGGCGAAGAGCGTTTGAAAGAAGCGTTTAAGCACGGTTTTAAACGCGCGATAATCCCGAAGGGGAATATGCCACAACAGCCGATTAAGGGCATGAAGATTATGACGGCGCAGAGGTTGGAAGAAGCGCTGGAGTATTTAGACTAGCGTAGGCTGGGCTGAGGCACGAAGCCCAGCAGAATCAACTAGACCTGTGATTTATTGGGATTCCTAACGTCAGCCCAACCTACCCCGTTGATACAAGCTAACCATAAAAGGCTTCAACCGTTCCTTTTTGCGTAATCAAAAGCGGCTGCCCTCGACGGTCCAACGCTTTAGGAGAAGCAACTTTTACCCAACCTTTACTGATACAATATTCCTCTACATCGGTACGCTCTTTACCATTCAGCTTAATACCAATGTTGTGCTCGAAAATTTCTTCTACATAATGTGGGCTACGGGGGTTATTCGAAAGTCGATCCGGTAAAGGTGGTAGCGATTTAGTATCGTTCATGTAAGTGACCTGAATTAAACAAAAAGTTAAACAAAAAATTAAATAAAAAGTACGTCATTGTAGGCAATAGTGACCTAGCGCTCAAGAGCGGCTGTAGAGTTTAAAACAATCAGATGATGGATATTCTAATGGTTGTTAGACCCGAAAATGAATGAAATGAATGATGCGTTGTTTGATTTAAAGATTATTGACCAATATAGACAGAGTGATTTGATGACTAAAGAGAATAAAACACTATTTATAATCATCGCACTGAGCACATTATTTATAGGCACTACATTAAGTGTGATTATTTATCTGGTATTCGGTGAAGCGACTGCTTACTTTTTTGTAATATTCTTCGCGACTCCTATAGGAGTAGTCTGCTCATTGCTATTTTTGATGCTCTATAACGCTATGCAGTCGGATAGAGGCTGAGCTGGAATATATATTTACGGGGACTCTAATGAGTGTTAAACGCCATTAAGTATGGACATTTTTACTTGTCACCCCCCCTCTTTTTGCCTGTTTTGTACGTGAATTTGCGCCAAAAATAAATACAAAACAACGAAAAACGAGGGGGGTGGCTTAACAAAATTGATCTTTTTTTGCTTATTCTTCTATTTAAAGATCAAAAGAACAGATGATTTCTTTAAATTTACTCTAGCCCTAAATATTCCGCAGAGCCTAAAGATAAACCGAACCGTAGGTCGTATAAGCGATAGCGTCATACGGCAAGACAGTGGTCATTAATTGAAATTGTCGGATGACGTTCCTTATCCGACCTACCGCGCTAATTATTTAAGTTTATTTTTGATTAGTTTTAAAAATCAATCAAGTCTTGTATCTTAACCAGAGTGTCCATTTTGGTTAAAAAGTGACACTATCCAATGACGGTTGGATGAGGGATAGAGACATTGTATTGAGTACTTGATTATATAAATCGTGGGTCAGATTAATGCCTACCCCTCTTTAATAACATCTTTAAATGCGAACAGTATCTTGTGCCTGCCAACCAAGCTTGAGCACGAATAGTTACAAGAATGCCATGATGTTATTTATCCAGCTCCTAGTCTACGCTTAACTGGAGATAATACGATGTTATTTATAGGAATAGATATTTCAAAACTCACATTTGATGCAGCCTATTTTATTAATACCCATTATGCCCACAAACAATTTGCTAATAATAGCAAAGGGTTTGATGAGTTTTTACTTTGGATGAATACCGATGAAGAGGTCTTTATTTGTCTTGAAGCAACAGGCATTTATAGCTTTAATATCGCTCAATATTTATCCAAGAAAAGAAGAAATGTCTTAGTGGTTAACCCTATTATTACACATGCATTTTTCAAGATGGAACTCAGTCGCAATAAAACAGATAAGGCAGATGCAAAGCTTATTGCCAGGTATTGTGAACATGCGGTTTTAGCAGGAGACTTCGAACAGAAAGCATACCAACCCAAAGATGCTGACTATGAGGCTATACAACGCCTTATCACTCGTTGTGATCAGTTAGAAAAGTCAAAAACACAAGAGAATAATCGTTTAGAAGCCAGTGCGAATAAAGACACATCCCGTTCTATAAAGCGATTACAAAAAGCTATAAATAATGAAATCGTACAGATCAAAAAAACCATTGGTGCTATTGTTAAAAACAATCAACACTTATGTAAACAAGTTGATTTATTAACTAGTATCAAGGGAATAGGTGAACGCACCGCGTGGAGTATTTTAGCCTATATTGGCGACATTAATTTCTTTTCAAACTCAAAACAAATAGCCAGTTATGCAGGGCTAACACCAAAGATCACACAATCAGGAACGAGCATTGATAAGTCATCACTCTCTAAGCTTGGGCATAAACGATTGCGTAAATCACTTTATATGCCTGCACTCGTCGCTGTTCGACACAACCCTACACTCAAGGTAGTTTATGAGCGTTTAGTGAATAATGGTAAGCCTAAAAAAGTAGCCCTTATCGCAGTGATGAGAAAACTACTAATTTTGTCTTATGGTGTTTTAAAATCAGAGAAAGCATTTGATGTGAATTATCAACCTTAGATTACAATTGGCTATGAAGTGGCAATTTCTGTTATTAAAACAAGATTAGGCTAAGGTGTATTTTACTTGATTTTCAAGACAGTATCTGACCCCTTTCTTCTGCTATAAACTATTTGCTAGTTAATATCAATCGAGTCTGACCCCTTTGATTTACCCCTTTGATTTATTTTACTTGATTTTCAAGACAGTATCTGACCCCTCTTTCTTCTATCGAGTCTGACCCTTTTGATTTCATTTTAAACTACTGACAGTGGATACCTCCTATTCTTTCTAGGTTATTCCTCGCAGGGATATAGAGACTCCAAGAATTCAGTAAAGCTATTAGTAACGAAACCTATGTTGTCATAGCTAGGTTCTCCTGGTTCATATGGTGAACCATCAAACCAATAATATATAGCACCATGATTTATCTTAGATATATTAAGTAATATTAGCCCCCCTCCCGCATCTCCACCAATTGGAATTAATTCTGGAGGAATAAATTCTGCATTAGGTTCCCATAAATTAGCTATTGATTGTGCAATTGATTCTTCTTGGTTACTTGGGTTAATAATCTCCCAACTTCCTATAGAGGCTTCATTGAAAGGCGCAGCGCCTAGCTTATCTTCCCAATTTATTTTAAAACAATATGCTTTTGGGGGGGATGGCATGAAATCATTGTATGTAATCATATATTTTATATAATCATCTGGTAGCGAGTTACCTATTAGTATTTCTAGATTTCGTATATCAGCAATAGATGGTAAGTATTTATTTTTGACTAAATTCATATTATTTTTGGCAGAAAACCCCTCCACAATGAGGAACACCACCTTTAGAGACTAAATGTATTTTTTCTGATACTAGTATCATGGTTTTCTTGTCCTGATGATGGTGCCAATTATAACCTTTTGGTGCATACCCTTGTGAGTTAGAGTTTGGTTCAGGCCATTTATCCCAATTAGGGTCTCCTGCTTCTTTCAACTTTTCTTGATATGCATCACGCGCTTTTCTAAAGTCAGATCCTCTATTCCCCTGCAAGTCATCTACTTTCACAATAGCAGGAGCGCTATTTTTAGTATACGCAAACGGCTCAAACACAGGATAACCCTTCTTGAATCTTACACCTTTTTTTCCGTACTTCTTTAACTCCTTTGCCAGCGGGGTTCCTTTTGCTGGTATCCACAGGGAATCACCTTGCTTTCCTGTGTTTTTCTTGTTGCCCCAAGTTCCTTTACCTTTTGCGCATAAAGGAATATTGAGTGCCTTTCCATCCGGACCTGTTCTAAACTTATATTTACCGCTACAACCTTTATAAATATCTTTGGGGTCTTTCTTATTACGATTAAACTTAAACTTTTTAGTAAACCCGTCAAACTTAGCTACACCAGCACTTAGAACAAAATCCCCAACGTGTTTAGCTAAGGTATTACTAACCCCTTGAACATCTTCACAGTTATAGCCACCTTTTTTCTGGCTTAGCGCATAAATATCTTCGCCTG
>JAZGFW010000128.1:0-2073 GCA_036479895.1 Cocleimonas sp.
CGTGCGATTGGCTTAACGGGTAAAGACGGTGATTTAATTATTGCTGAAAAACTCAATTTGAAAGGCAAGGCGAAAGACAATCAACCCCCAGAAATCATTGATCTTGGCCATGTTGGTACGGTTAAAAAAATAAATGCGGGTATTGTTAAATTACTCGACAGCGAAAAATACATCCCTGTCATTGCGCCCGTTGGTGTCGGTGAAGATGGTGCTTCTTATAATATCAATGCTGATCTGGTCGCGGGAGAAATGGCAGCAGTGCTTGGCGCTGAAAGGTTGTTACTGCTCACAAATACACCCGGCGTATTAGACAAACAAGGCAACTTGCTAACGGGCTTAAACCATAAAAAGATTAAAGCATTAACAGATAATGGTACTATTCAAGGAGGCATGTTACCAAAGCTACAATGCGCCTTAGATGCTGTGGATGCAGGAACAAAATCATCCTGTATTATTGATGGTCGTGTACCTCATGCCGTATTGCTTGAGCTATTAACAGATGAAGGTGTCGGCACCTTGATAAAGAAATAAAAATCAAAAGACTCTTAAAATGAATATAAACACTACAACACCCTCTTTTATTGTTAGCGCACTTTTTAGTACTTTGATTACTTCCCTATTTATGAGTGGATGTAGCGTTAAAAGCGATACCACAAAAGCGAATAAAGAATCACTCGAAGAAATCTATAAAATAGTGGCTGTATCCACCACGCAAGTCGGCAAAAATGGCAGCCCCTGCTCTGATGCGGTTGGTGTTATTAAAGTACAAAATGATGCCCTACAAGGAAAAGCCACAGACAGTATAGGCCGCCGTTTTAGTATTTCAGGGGATACAAACAGAGGGAGAATATCTGGTGGTTTCGCTCTAACAAAAAAACTTGCTGTAAAATTTACAGGACGTATTAATAAAGCAACAGGACGAGCTAACGGCACTTGGAAAGATATGTTTCAGTGTCAAGGTACATGGAAAGCAACCAGAGTACTAAAAAGAAAATCTAAAAAGCGCGCGACTAAAAGTATTAAAACTTAATTCCTTCGCACTAGTCTAGTCGTAGCTTTCGTAAAGTAATTATTTTATAACGCTAAGCAGGTGGTCTATCAGAAACTAGCTTGGCCTCAGGAATTGAAGCAATAATCGCTGTCGGAATCTCAATCAACATTCCCTTGATCGGCTTTACGGAAACCCACAGTAAACTCATTTTCATATTGAGGTCGGCAAACACAACCACATCAGCATACTTAGCTAAAACTTGCGTTAATCTATTAAGTGTTTGCTTTCGATGCTCTGGTGTCGCCTTTTTAAGCCCTTTAATAATCATCATAAAGTCACCCAAATACTGCCCAGACTCATCTTTAGTCGGTACACGAGACCACAATGGAGTATTAGCAGATAAATCTAACGTCTGTTTGAGACTTGTTGAGGTATCTTGTTTTTGTAGCGCTTCTATACTTTCTGTACTCATCAACAGAGTATAGAAGAGCTACACAACTTTACCCAATTAGTTTTAGCTGGCGATAGAACGCGGGGGAAACATTGTAGCGATACGACTTGCTGTAGAATCTTGACGTTGTGATATTTTTCGTATCTCTGGATCTTTGATAAATTCTGACAAGGTAATGTCATTTAAAAATTCATACAAGCGCTCACTCAAATCATTCCAAAGGTGATGAGTCAAACAACGCTCACCTTTATTACAATCTAAATTACCTTTACAGCGCGTGTTATCAATCGTTTCATCAACTGCTGAAATAATATCAGCAACGCTGATTTGGTTAGATGGTTTACCTAAACGATAACCGCCACCTGGACCACGTACACCTTCAACTAAACCAGATTGACGTAAACGCGCAAATAACTGCTCTAAATATGAAAGAGAAATCCCCTGACAACTTGATATCTCGGCTAATGTTACAGGACCATCTCTATCATGAATCGCTAAATCCATCATAGCCGTAACCGCGTAACGACCTTTTGTTGATAATTTCATGTGTAAACTCCATACCTGATCCGAGTCAGGTAATAACATACTAATTTAGTAAGGATATATTAACCCAGTAATTTAGTCAAGTTTA
>JAZGFW010000129.1:0-4977 GCA_036479895.1 Cocleimonas sp.
GCTAATAAAGCCGTATGCTCATATACACCAACTGATATAACCTTCTCTATCAGTGATGAAAAGGCTTGGTGGGTAAAACCGCAAATACCTGGGCAGACAACTAATTGGTCTAGCACTCACGTCTTTAAGTTTAAGCAGGCAGCTCAACTATCTAGTAAACCGCTATCACCGTTAAAGGAAACAACGGAAACTACCCTTAAGCCAATATTTAAGTGGGAATCAGTTGATAATACTAGCCAGTATGAATTTGGCTATGAAAATATTTCTGGTGGACATTGGATGTCATTTGTAGTGCCTGCTGATCAAGCTAATTGTATTAATAGCCAGTGTTCGTTTAAGCCACAGACAACAAATTTACAAAGTGGTGAAATATATCAATGGTGGGTTAGAAATTATACAAACAGCACTTGGGCTGATTGGAGCAAGGGTTCTATTTTTAGTGTTGATACATCTGCTAACCCTATTGCTTTGTTGCATATTAGTGAGGATGAGAGTGGTGAAGCCATGCTTTACCCTAGTAAAAAGAAAACTAATTTTATCCCGCGTTATACGCATGGGATTGATTCAAAAATATGGGCACAAGGCATTGCTATTCTTGATAATGGTTTTTACTTAATGTCTAAAAATATTAAAGTAAAAAACAGCATTGGAAAAGGTGTAGATAAATATATTAGTTTTAATCTATTTGATAATACGGGAAAATCCGTTGCCAATACCCAACTTGATTACTCCTCCCATGGGCAAGATTTAAGCTTAGAGAAAGTTGCAAATAATCGTTACTATGTTTATTCAAGTAAACATGATGGAAAAGGTATTTCAAGATTCATAATGGATACATCAAATATTGATTTTAACAGTAATGTTGAAAACAATTTATTGCTTGATATCAGCTTTGATAGGGATATGACTTTTGATAATGGTTATGCAACAACACCAACGATTAATGAAGAGAAAGACAAGTATGCAATCGTTAGTTATAAAAATAAGCGCACGCTATACATTGACGTTATTGATAAAAAAACAAAGAAACTTTTAAAAAAATCAGAGCTTGATATTAGTGGTTCATCCAGTGGTTACTATACGCAAGGCATTGCAATGAAGGGGAATTACATCTATGTCGTAAGAGGACACTGGCTTACTGATGGTGATTACAATGTGAAAAAGCTCTATATCATAAATGCAAGTACAGGAAATCGTTTGAAGTCTTATTCTTTCTCATTACAGAAGGCTTCATCGTACGAGCGTATTGAGCCAGAAGGACTGGCTATCATTGATGATAAGCTATTTGTTCTATTACCAACCAGAAAAGAAGAGAAACGTGTAATAAAACTTTATCCCTTGATAGAGACTTTATAAAAAATTGAAGCTTCAAATTAAGGTGTCCCAAACTTGATTTGTGTTAGTTTACTGGCTTAAATTTACGGTTTGGTAAACAAATTTAAAATTGCGATTCCTAAATGTACCACTGGATTATTTATGATAATATCGTCCCTTAAAATAAAAACGAAAGGGGACAACAGTGAATTCAACAGCTTTAACAATGATGCTTTTAGCGCTTGTTATTTCTTTGTTAAGTGGTTGTAGCTTACTAAAAAGCAAGCAAAACAATACAGAAAATACTACTGTAATAGACCAACTAAGTATCCCTCCAAGCTTAAAAACACCTGTAACAATAGCGCCAGCTAAAAAAATTAGTCGTGCGCCTCGCCAAACCAATAAAGACTTTTTTATTGTTGTAGGCACTTACCCAATTCAAGAGCAGGCTTTAGATATGTTTGTACGCTTGTCTTCTATTGGACTAGCAAATGCAGCAATGGAATCGCGCCAGACAAAACAAGGGCAGACAGTACATATGGTTCGTTTAGGGCCTTATAATAACCAAGATGATATTGATAAAACAAAAGATACACTCACCAACGATGGTCTGTCACAATTCAAAGTGGTAGTAAACTAGTTGAACCTATAAGAGACGATTTTGATTAAATGAAAATGATGCTTCAAAAAATATTTATTACTTTTGCCTTATTTGCAGGCTTTAGTACATTAGCGATAGCGGCGAAAACGGAGTTTCCGAGTGGGCCAGATTTAAATCTAAATAGCTATTTACTGGTTGATTTTCATAGTGGCGTAGAGCTGGCTAAGAAAAATCCTGATGTACGTGTAGAACCCGCTAGTATCACAAAGCTGATGACGGCATTTATCATTTATCAAGAATTAGAAAAAGGCAGTATTTCACTAAAAGATAAAGTGCTAATTAGTAAAAAAGCATGGAAAATGGAAGGCTCCCGCATGTTTGTAGAAGCGGGTAAAAAAGTACCTTTAAACCGCATGATGCATGGTTTAATTATTCAATCGGGCAATGATGCAGCAATCGCATTAGCAGAACATATTGCAGGAAATGTATCGACCTTTGTTGAAAAGATGAATCAGCAAGCACAAGTTTTAGGTATGAAATCAACGCATTTTGTAAACGTCACGGGGTGGCCTGATAAAGACCACTATACAACCCCCAGAGATATTGTGATTCTTACCCGTACCTTGATAGAGAAATACCCTGAGCACTACAAACTATATTCAAAAAAAGAATACAGCTATAACGGTATCAAGCAGTACAACCGCAATAAACTTTTATGGCGTGATAAAACGGTAGATGGCGTTAAAACTGGGCATACCGAATCAGCAGGTTACTGTCTTGTTGCCTCGGCAGAAAGAAATACCATGCGTTTAATCTCTGTTGTTCTTGGTGCAAAAGATGATAAATCTCGCTCTGATTATAGTCAGGAGTTGATTGAATATGGTTTTAGACTATTCGAAACACACAAACTTTATGATGGTGGCTCAGTGCTTTCTGAAGCACGAATTTGGAAAGGGCAGGGATCTACCGTGCCAGTTGGTATTTTAGAAGACTTTTATGTCACCGTTGAAAAAGGTCATTATAAAAGCCTAAAGGGACTGATGGAATTAAATAATAAATTAGATGCACCCGTTAAACGCGGAGATGTAGTGGGTACAGCGATAATAAAAGACGGCGATAGCACTGTTATCGAAGTACCTTTATTGGCGCTAGATAATGTGGATGCAGGCGGGTTTTGGTCAGGCGTTACGGATAGCGTTAAAAAACTTTTTGTTAAGTAACGGCAGGTAGTAAAGTCAATGTCAGATAAATGCACACCAGAACAAGAAGAGTCATTGATTGATTTCCCCTGTGACTTTCCTGTCAAGATCATGGGTGCTGCTATTCCTGAGTTTCATAGTATCGTCGCAGAAATTGCTAAAAAACATGATGCTGAATTTAATGATGATGAAACTAAGCAGAAGATCAGTAAAACAGGGAAATATGCCAGTTTAACCTTGAATATCCATGCAAAAGATAAGTCACAACTTGATGCGCTTTATCTTGAGCTTACTGGTCATGAGCTAGTGCTTTGGGCGTTGTAGACAACTACATATTAGAACCCCACATTAAAAAATTGGGTCTGCAAGAGTACCAAACAGTCTGGCAAGCCATGCAAGACTTTACCAAAAACCGTGATGAAAATACCTTAGATGAATTTTGGATTGTTGAACACCCTGCTGTCTACACTTTGGGTCGTAATGGCAAAGAAGAACATATTCTAAACGCCACAGAGATACCTATTGTTAAAGTAGATCGAGGTGGGCAAGTGACCTACCACGGCCCTGGGCAACTTATTATCTATACGCTGATTGATTTAAAACGTCGTAACCTTGGCATTCGTCGCTTAGTCACATTATTAGAAAATTCCATTATTGAGTTATTAGCAGATTACCAATTAAAAGCGCGTAATGATCCCAAAGCGCCGGGGGTTTATGTCGATAATAAAAAAGTAGCGGCTCTGGGTTTACGTGTATCGAGAGGCTGTACAACACATGGCTTGAGCTTGAATGTAGATATGGACTTATCGCCATTTAAGGATATTAATCCTTGTGGGTATGAAGGTTTAGAAGTAACGCAATGTAAGGACTTAGGTATTGATAGTGACTTACAAAACATTGCTAGTTTGCTCTGCACGAAACTTTCTAAAGTAATAAATCTCGATCCCACTCATTAACTTCACCAACTGCTGGTCTAAAATGTTCCACAGCCATATCAACAAAAGCTCGTACCTTGGCAGATAAATGCTTGCTTGAAGGATAGAGCAATGAAATATCCTCTGCTGGTGGTCGCCAATCATCTAAAATAATTTTTGCTTCACCTTTTCTAATCACATCACCTGCTATAAAGGTAGGCAAGGATGCAATGCCCATTCCGTTAATGATGGCATCACAAATAAGATTTCCATTATTGGTGATTAATGAGCCATTGATTGGGACTTGCTTCTTTTTCCCTTCCTTACTTATGAACGTCCAATATTTTACTGAATCACTGTAGGTATATAAAAGACATTGGTGATTTTTTAGATCAGTAGGTGTTTTAGGCTCACCGTATTTTTTTAAATAGGCAGGGGATGCGAGCATCACGAGGTGACAAGGCGCTAACCGTCTAACAATTAATGACGAATCCTTAAGTGTCGCTATGCGTAATGCGAGGTCATAGCCTTCTTCGATTAAGTCAATTTGGCGATCATGCAGTGTAATATCAATGGTTACTTTGGGGTATTTCTCTTGGTATTGTGCCAATAATTTCCCCATGTGAAGAAAGCCGAATGACATGGGTGCATTGATCTTTAAAGTGCCACTGGGTTCGGCAGTTAATCCTGTAACAACACACTCGGCCTCTTCAACGGATTCCAATATTTGTT
This sequence comes from Cocleimonas sp., assembly GCA_036479895.1. Taxonomy (GTDB): domain Bacteria; phylum Pseudomonadota; class Gammaproteobacteria; order Thiotrichales; family Thiotrichaceae; genus Cocleimonas. The sequence continues at coordinate 4,761 of JAZGFW010000129.1, forward strand.
TGGCGCGCTCATAAAAAGCAATACCTGCTTCTGTAGGTGTTAGTCGTCTTGTGGTTCTGTTGAGCAGACGTCCACCAAGGTGGGCTTCTAACTTTGCCAACTGTTTGCTGACAGCGCCTTTTGATAAATTTAGCTGGTCTGCCGCGATGCTGAGTTGCCCTGCATCGACGATATGGCAGTAGAGTTTCATAGCGTTTAACGTATCCATTCTTTTATT
>JAZGFW010000130.1:0-8703 GCA_036479895.1 Cocleimonas sp.
TGATCCGTATCCATAGATGTCATATTCAGGCTCTTTTTTGAATTTGTACATGGCTTTTGCGCCAAAGTTTGTAACAGTACCGAATGCACCAATAGTACCTTGCGCTGTTATCTCATTGGTTAATTCTTTTTTCACGCTTAAACCGTAGCTAGGCCATGATAATTGAAAACCAACACCAAACTTTCCGTCTTTCATTGGTTTTGCTATAGCTGTACTTGATGCTAAAACAGCACAAGCAACTAAAGAACTGATCATTAATTTATTTCTTAGTAACATATTTTTCTCCGTCTATTTTATAAAAGGTTGATTAAAAAAAATTATTCAACCTATTAAGAATACCTTACATAGCTTAGTTTTTAAACACATAAGCAAGAAATTAGGTGATATGTAAAGTATCCTTATAAGGTTTATAGTGGGACTATATTCCCATATTTTAAAGAAAGCAACTTTAAATTAATAATTGCAGATATTCTCTACAGGATGCAAAATAAAAGGTTCATATGATGTTGTTACGATAGATTTTGCTAACGACTGACTTCATAGGAGTTACTATTACGAGACCTTAGGATCAATTATTAACAACAAAAGTGCGGAAAATTATTCAGTTTTATGCCTAAAAAAATAACTATTTTAATCAGTGCCTGCCTGTTAGGTGAGCCCGTACGTTATAACGGAACTGACTTATCAATTAAGGATCATCCTTTAATTAAAAAGTGGAGCGATAGCAAGCAGCTTGTTCCGTTGTGCCCCGAAGTTGCAGGGGGAATGTCAGTACCTCGTACCCCAGCGGAAATATCATCGGGTGATGGATATTCTGTATTAAGATTACAAGCAAACGTGATCGATAAAAACCAAAGTGATGTGAGCAAATACTTTATTTCTGGCGCGCAAAAAGCCCTAGAGCTTGCCAAAAAGAATAATTGTGGAGCGGCTATCTTGACGGAGAGAAGCCCCTCTTGTGGAAGCCAACAAATATATGATGGCAGCTTTTCAAATACTCGAAAAACAGGAATGGGTGTGACGAGTGCGCTTTTAATACAAAATAACATTAAGGTCTTTAATCAATATCAGCTTGAAGATTTGGAAAGGTATTTATGCTATTTTTAATGAAGCTAAAATACATTGAAACCTTGATGCCAAGTATCCATCATATTTTCGTACAAAGACCTCACATCAATTAGGAAGTATTCATGTACAATAAAATCAACTCTAGTAAAAATTTGCTTGCCTCTTTTCAAATGGCAAAGGTGGGTATGCGCTACAATGAGTTTGTCGCACGTGCTTATAATTTGGCAAAATCTTTAGGTTTTGAAGATGGTAAAATAATGCCTTCACGTGCTTTTTGTTCAGATGAAAGTCAAGGTTACCCTGTTATTTTAATTGCCAAGCACTTTGGTGCCTTCCCTTTTAACCATGGTCGCGTGGGTGGAATTATTGCTTTAGACCGTCATGGCCCTCATGCACATCACGGTAAAGACCTTGTTATTATTCATGCTAGCCATGTTGGATATGATCCTGAATCAGGAATTTTTGGTATGTATCGTCGTTTACAAACAGATGTGAATACAGAAACGACATCGTGCGGTAAGATTTGCGGAACGCTAGATTGGTATTTAAAAGAGTATGAGTTTGCAAAAAGCAATATTATCCTGTCAAAGGTCGGAGCTGAATATCACATTGCCATTGATAATTTATTACTACATGGCGAACGTAAAGAGGGCTTATTACTGAAATTAGATCATTTGGTAGAAAAATCAGACTCAGGTGAAATACATGCAATAAAAAGCCTCAGTACCTCTAAGATTTTCCCTGCATCCAAGCATTTAACCGATTATATTGACTCTATTGAGGCTCAATCAAGCCAAATTGGAGATCATCTAAAACCAGAAATGTTTAGCTTTAAACGCCACTCTCAAGATCATATGGATCGTAATTTGATTGGTGCTATGCCTTATATAGTGACCGATAAATGGCCTGCACTTAAAGCGGCACAGGTTAATACACAAGTAGAATTTGATCATGCATTTCGTAGTGTCGTACAAGAGCCAGAATATCAAGGAAAACAACTGCTGTTTATTTCTGGCCTGAATGTTGATATTTCACCCAAAGTGGGACAAATTTTTCCGCTGACTAAATTTATTCCGTGGGCGGCCTATTATCAAACCGCAGAGGGAAAGCAGGAGACATGGGAGCAAGAGGAACTGTTTGAAAAGTTAAAATCGCAACCTTTAGATAACCCCGATCAAGTTGATCTTGAAGAGGCGATTCAGGTAATGGGGCATGAACGGGAAATAAAATTACCTTTTTAGTCGCAGCTCTTCCATTTTTAAAGTTATCAAGATAAAGCGAGAATCGTGGTAAGTGGATTAAGCTTTTTTATGATACTATTTCAGTCTTAATTATTCATATTTTATACAAAGGAGAAACTCATGAGTTTGATGGGAACATTAGGAAAAGTTGCAATGGGTATTGCTGTTGCTAAAGGTCTAGGAAAAATGATGGGTGGCTCTAGCGGTGGAAGCGGAGGCGGGCTAGGCGGTCTTCTTGGTGGTTTAGTGGGTGGAGGTTCTGGAGGTAGCAATAGCAAAGGTGGTCTTGGTGGCATACTTGATTCATTGGGCGGCTCTAAATTAGGCGAAGCGCAAACACAAGGTAGAAGTCAAGGTGGCTTTGGTGATCTATTTGATAATGCCCTGCAAGGAAAGGAGGTTAGTGCCTCGTCTGAACAAGAGGAACAAGCTGAGATAATGCTACGCGCGATGATTAATGCAGCAAAATCAGATGGCAATATTACCGAAGATGAGCAACGTAAAATTACAGAACACCTAGGTGACATCTCTGCTGAAGAAGCTGATTTTGTGAGAAAAGAAATCAATGCACCACTTGATACGCAAGTTTTTATCCAGAGTATTCCGCGCGGTATGGAGCAACAGGTTTATCTCATGTCGTTGATGGCAATTGATTTGGACTCAAATGAAGAGGCTCATTACCTGGATCAACTCGCGAAGGGATTAAATATTTCTAAAGACGTGTGTAATCAGATACATGAAAAAGTAGGGGCTCCTGCCATTTATGCCTAAGGTCTGACTTTGTTTAAACAAGTTAAAGCCTGACAGTTACTGTCAGGCTTTTTTATGCTCACCTTTTTTGTTTGCCATCTATCGGTTGAATTTTAAAATCTAGTGATAGTTTGTTAAAATATCACTATCTAATACGAATAATAAATATGGGGAGCAACGTATATCATGTTAAAAACATACACACTCTTAAAAAAAGAACACACTCAAACGTCTGAAAAACACGGTACGATGACTTTTCTTTTAAGAGATGAGAATGGTGATGAGCGTCCGGTTACTGGTGATACATTTTTGGATGAGAATAAGAAGCCGGTTGGAATTTCTTCAAGCAATAAACGAGAGCTACCGCTTATAGAGGATATGCTACATCTTGATATTGGTGAGACAGTTGAAATTGAATTTGATGCATACAATCATGCTTACAATCGAGAGCTGGATAAAACAGTTAACCAAATTGCTTATGATAAAGTTATGGAAATGCAAAAAGAGCGCAAGCTGTTTTATCGAGTAAAGAAATTTTTTGGTATCACGAATAGTGAAACTAAAATAGAAGAAAAGAAGGATAAGGTTGCTTAAGGAAGTCCTTAAGTTTAGACGCTAAGACAAATAATCAAGACATAAAAAAAACAGCCAGAAGGCTGTTTTTTTTATGTCTTGATTAAAGTAGTGATTACTTTTGAGGGCTTGGTACTTGTGGGTAGCCTTGAGGTGCAGCAGGTGCTTGTCTAATCACAGGTGGCTGATTTATCGGCGCAAACTGGTAACCATAAGGAGTACGAGGGTAGTTATACCCTGTATTGTTGTTGCCGCTATTCCAAGGCATTGTCCAACCATTACTGCCCTTATTATTCCACGGCATACTCATGCTATTTCCACCGTTGTTGTTATTCCAAGGCATACTCCAGCTACTACCGTTACTGCTGTTATTCCAAGGCATGCTCCAGTTATTACTGTTGCCATTACTATTCATAGTTGGCATCGATGGCATAGTTGGCATGTTCCAGTTTTTTCCACTGTTGTTATTAGTCCATGGCATTGTCATGCCATTGCTGTTATTACTCCACGGCATACTACTACCATTAGCATTATTTTTGTTTGAACCTTGTCCATTAGCGTTTGCATTTCCAGCGGTATAACCGTTAGCATTTGCATTGCCTTGACCATTTCCAGCACCTTGACCCTGTCCTTGTAGGTTGCCTTGTGTGCCCATGTCTGTTTTGCCTTTGGCTTTAAAGTTTATGGTGAAATCTACTGCACCATCAGCATTGCCTTTGCCTGTTCCCCAAGCTTTTCCGTTGCCTTGAGTATTTGCAGTAGCGTTACCTTGACCAGTGGTATTGCCTTGAGCCGTACCGTAACTGTTTGCGTTACCTGTTCCGTTATTAAAGCCATCAAACCAATTTGCAGAAGCAGTAGTTGATAATGCACTTGTAGCAACAAGCACTGAGAAGATTGTAATTAATTGAGTTTTCATTTTGTTTTCCTTTATCCTAGCGGTGAATAGAAGTTATGATACAAACTGTATCTGTATATTAGCATATTCTAATATTTACTTTTTGTAAAGGCTTATCATTTCTGAATACGTCTAATGCGTAAAAATGAAGCAAACCGGGGGATGCTGTTTTTGGTTTTTCCATGATGTTGGTAGGTAATAGTTTCGCCAATGGAGGGCGGGTTGTGTCTTTCATAATCAGAAAAACCTGTGCCAATTTTAAATTGTAGACCATTGGGCATCTCTACAACTAGTGCCCCTAAAGCTCCGACATATTTCCCTTTACCAGGGATATGCTTTATTACAATGGCTTCAGCATCTTCATAAGGCTTTACTTTAAGCAAATCACCACTGCGTTTGCCTTTATAAAAAGAAGCGCCACGATGCAACATTAAACCTTCTGCTCTTGCATCCGTAATGTCTTTAAGTTGGGTCATTAATTCAGCATGTGTTTTAACTTTCCATTGTTTCACCATTTTTAACCAAGGAATATTAAGCTCACTGATAACGCTTTGCATACGCTGAATGCGCTGACTAAAGGTCACTGCTGAATCGGGTATATCAAACACCATGAATTTTACTTTTCTCCATGCTTTATCATCGGGCTGTTTATCGCGCACTGTACTAATGACATCTTCAAAGCGTTGACGCGCTATCCAAAGTTCACCATCTAATCGTTGTTGGGGAAAACCTTTAATAAACCAACTTGGGGCATGATAAATATTTCCACCACGCGAAATTAGTTGTTTGCCATCCCAAAGAGCACGTACACCGTCGTATTTTTCACTAACCCAATAGTCATTTAAGTCGATACCAGAATGGTAAGTATTAGCTAGCATTAAAGCGGGTTTGGGAAAATCTTTGGCAGAAACAAGGCTGAATGCTACGCTAATCAGAAAAATGCATACACCAGCAGAAAATCTTTGAATCATTGTTTAAAACTCCACTATGATTAATATCAAACTGAACGAACAAAAAAAATGTTAGTTTACAGGAATAAACAGGAGATGAAGCCAATGATAAAACCAAGTACAAAACAAGAAAATATAATTGTATTGGGCGAGGGAGCGAAGCTCAGCTCCGAAGAACAAATACTGGCTTTAAGCAATGAGCTAGAAACGTTAAAGTCAAACCAGTCAAAAGCGATTAAACGTTATCAAAAAGAACAAGAGCTCAAGCCTTATCAAGCAGAACTAATTGCTTTACAACAGTATCTTGAAGAAACTAAAACACGCATGATTATCCTTTATGAAGGGCGTGATGCGGCAGGTAAGGGTGGTACGATTCGTCGAGTTTCTCGTTATATGAATGAGAAACATTACCGTATAGTAGCGCTTAATAAACCAACAGAACTTGAACGCACACAATGGTATTTTCAACGCTATGTAGAGCAGTTCCCCCGTGGCGGAGAAGTGGTGATGTTTGACCGTAGTTGGTATAACCGAGCCATGGTTGAGCCTGTTTTTGATTTTTGTACGGCAGAAGAACATAAACGATTTATGAAAGGTGTGACTGGTTTTGAAAAAGATCTTGTCAGGCAGGGTACTATTATTGTAAAAATATACTTTAGTGTCACCAAAGCAGAGCAAGCGCGTCGATTTAAACGTCGTAAAACGGATCCACTACGCCAATGGAAATTATCAGAAGTTGATATTCAGGCACAAGATCGTTGGGATGATTTTACTAATGCCAAGTACGATATGCTCAAGCGTTCTCACACATCATCTGCACCGTGGACTATCGTTCGTTCTAACGATAAACATGCGGCACGCTTGAATGTTTTTAAAGTTATTTTAAATAGTGTGCCTTATGGGCGAGTTAATGAGGATTTGGATTTCATCCCTGATCCTACGATAGTTGTTTCTGGCTCGCGCGAGATAGAAACAATGGAAGCTGATCGGTTGAAGAAAGGTAAGTTTAAGGCTTAAGTTATATTTTAACGTTGAGCCAATCGTGGATTACTCCGCCCACCTTTAAATACCCACTCAATCAAACTATTGTGCGCTCCCACTGTGCGACCACGTGCTTTAGGATCATTGTGTAAAATGGCAATAACATAAGTATGTCCGTTAGCTGCTTTTACATAACCCGCAATACTACGAACATTCTTTAGCGTGCCTGTTTTAAAGAAGCCTTTTCCACGTACAGGTGTACCTCTTAAACGGCGCTTCATAGTACCGTCAACCCCTGCAATAGCTAAGGATTGCATTAAGTGATTACGGTAGGGGCTATGGTAAGCATCCATTAATAAATCACCCACATGACGTGTGCTAATTCTTGCCAATCGACTTAGGCCAGAGCCATTTTCAATACGTAACTCAGGGAATTTTAAACCACGTGAAATCAACCACTGATTTATCGCATTTGCGCCACTACGAGGTGAGCCATGACCTGTTCGTTTTGCACCGATAGATAATAAAAGCTGGCGTGCCATCACGTTATTACTGTCTTTATCAATGCTCGGTAAAATTTCAGCCAATGTACGAGAATAAGTGCGTACCAATGGTTTAATATTTTTAGGTGCTTTGCCCATTGCAAAGCGAGTATTTAATTTGCCACCCACATCACGTTTCCACATTGCACGCATACTGCCATAAATCATTTCGGCAGGGCGACTAATAACACGCGCATAACTACGAGTGCCACAACGGCGTGAAAAGGTGCCACTAAAAGTAACCGTTGTTTTAACGCCACGATGTGATACGCGAATACGCGGGCGACAACCACGGCGGGTTTTACGCATTTTATTTACGATTTTCATATTGTGTGTCGGCGTTGAAGTAGTCACCTTTACACGTTTGCCTTTTCTATTCGCTCTAATCTTAAATTCACTAATGCGCTCATTAAATAAAAGGGCATCCGGTTGTGCATTGTAAGAAGCATGCCCTTTTCCATCAAAAGCGGCGGCACTTTCATTAGGGATAGAAAAATAACTATTATCAAAAACGACACGGCCTTTAACACTATGAATACCTTTACTACGAATTGCTTTTAATGCCTTACGCAATTCAGCTTTATTAAATTCTGGCGCGCCATAGCCTTTGATAATTAAATCTCCCGTAAGGGTCCCTTTCTTAATAGGGCCTTGCGTAAATATATCTAAAGGCCATCGATATTTCGCCCCTAATACACCCAGCGCCGCATAAGAAGTAATCAACTTCATTACAGAAGCAGGGACGCGAGAAGCTTGATCTTGATAAGCCAATAATGGTTGTTTTGAATTAACGTCTTGAACGTAAGCACTCATACCATTTTCTTTTACGCCTGCATCGTTTAATTTAGAAATTATTTCTAAGGGGAGACGGTTAAAGTGAGCTTTTGAGCTACTGGGTTTAAAAGTAGCACGGGTGTTTTTTACTATCCCTTTTGCCACACCTTGAGCTTGTTGTTTTTTTAGTTGCTGCTGTTTAAATCGCTGGTTATATTGCGCCCTGGTAAGTTGTACGGGTGCGGGATTTTTTGACAGTTTTACTGGTTTATTATTTTTGGCCTTATTCCTAGTATTCTTTCTTGCAACTAATTTTGGCTGTGCCTGTGCTCTATTAACATAACCATTTACTTTATAAGACGTTGCTCTTTTTGCTTTAGCTCGTGCTTGTGCAGGATGATCGGCATCCCACTTTCTCTGCCAAACCGTTCTTTGTCGCGCCAGTAATATATCTTCATTAGCAACCACACTTGGGTTCGCACGCGCTTTTTTCTGACTTCTCTTAACCAAACTATGTAGGTGTTCTTGCTGTTGGATAAGAGCCATATCCTGTTTAAGCTGCCACTGCTTTGCCGATCTAGCAATAACAGGTTTTGATTGTCGTTGATGTGATTTTTGTGTCTTATTAGTCGGGGGCGTAGCTGGGTGTGCTTTTTTCCACTCAGCTAAACGTTTTTGCTTCAACTGTTGTGGTGTTAATTTTGCTGTTACCGAACGGCCTTTATTTTTATTCTCGTTGGTAAATAGGTTCTCCCATACTGCTTTAATATTGGAGTCAGCTACTACGATTGATGGTTGTAATAGTAGTGCAAAAAGAGCGGATGAAAGAAGTGCTCCCATTAGTTTGTGACCAATGCGCTTGTTAGAAGTGTGCATGTCGTACCTGTTATTTTTATTAGACGAGGTTTGTACTATCAATCTATTAT
>JAZGFW010000131.1:0-4602 GCA_036479895.1 Cocleimonas sp.
GACATAATCACTAATGGCACCACATAAGAACGAAACTGCGCCACAATCAATAAGAAGATAATCAACATACCCACGCTGTAAGCAATACCCATATCACGGAACGTTTCAAAGGTGATTTGCCATTCTCCATCCCATTTTATGCCGTAAAAATACGGGTTATCTGGTGGAGTAAAGTAATGCTGATCAACCTGTTTATTATAAACTGTTAAAGGTAAATCTTCGATTGCTTTGGATATATCAAACATGCCGTACAAAGGACTATCTGTTTCACCCACCATATCACCAGTTACATACACGACAGGCAATAAGTCTTTATGGTTAATTGAATATTCACGTGTAGATTCTTCAACATTAACCAGCTCAGACATAGGTACTAAAGCCCCCGAAACACTGCGCACACGCAATGACAAAATAGACTCCATTTTATCTTTATTGGCGACAGGAAACTCCAACCGAATCGGCACAGCGTATTTTACATTTTCATTATGCAGATAAACCACATCTTCACCGCCTAAAACGGTACTGATAGATGAGGTAATAATTTGCTGTGAAACACCCAGTAAAGCCGCTTTTTGACGATCAACTTTTACCACCAAACGTTTCTGAAGCGCTTCAACACTATCATCAATATCGGCAATATTATCGGTTTGTTCATACAAACCGCGGATACGTTTTGCCACATCAATTTGTCCTTTATGATCTAAACCATAAACTTCAGCTACTATCGGTGACATCACTGGTGGACCGGGTGGTACTTCAACCACTTTTACGTTTGCATTATGTTTTAGCGCGATGACTTTTAACTTTAAGCGAACATCTTGAGCTATCTCATGACTTTTTCTATCACGGTCATGTTTATCTGTTAAGTTAACTAAAATATCACCCAGATTAGAACCTTTACGCAAATAGTATTGACGCACGAGACCATTAAAGTTAATCGGCGCGGCAGTACCTGCATAGATTTGGTAGTCGCTGATTTCTTCAACCGTTTTTAGCTCATAAGTTAATTCATTTAATACACGTGAAGTCTGCTCTATGGTTGTGCCTTCTGGCATATCAACAACAATTTGGAATTCTGATTTATTATCAAAAGGAAGCATTTTTAGAACAACTTGCTTAAACGGCTCAAATGGCATCGCGAGTGATACTGATAAAGCTATCATCACAGGAATAAATACCCACAAAAGTCCAAAGCGGCGACGACCACCTTTCTTCTCATCTAAAAAAGGCCCTAAGACTTTATTGAAAAAACGCTTAGTTTTAGTCTCCCCTGCATTTTCATCATGCTGGTGATGACTAAAATCAACCTTGCCTAAAACCTTGTTCGTCATCCACGGCGTTACGATATAAGCCACACCTAAGGACAATAACATTCCCATACTGGCATTAATGGGAATAGGGCTCATATAAGGTCCCATCAAACCAGTTACAAATGCCATCGGCAATAAGGCTGCTATAACCGCAAAGGTGGCTAATATCGTTGGACCACCTACTTCATCTACTGCCAGTGGGATAACATCAACTAACTTTTTATTACCACCCAATGCCATATGTCGATGGATATTCTCAACCACAACGATGGCATCATCCACCAAAATACCGATAGAAAATATCAGTGCAAATAATGAGACACGGTTAAGCGTAAAACCATAAGCCCACGACGCAAATAAGGTCAATGCAAGCGTTATAACGACTGCTGTACCAACGATAAAGGCTTCGCGAATACCCAATGCCAACCAAATTAAGATTGAAACAGCGATTGTTTCAATAATCAGTTTGTTAATTAATTTATCCGACTTTGATTTTGCGGTTGCACCATAGTTTCGGGTAACAGTGACATTGACACCTTCAGGAATAAAGGTCCCTTTTAACTGCTCGATACGTTTAATTACATTATCAGAAACATCAACTGCGTTGACACTGGGTTGTTTTGCAATAGCAATCGTCACAGCAGGTGACAAAATACCGGGCTTTAAGCCTAAATGTGCTGAACCTTTTGCCGTACCAAAACTGACATAAGTATCTGGTGAATCTGCACCTTGGCGAATCGTTGCAACATCACGCAAATAAACAGGCTTACCATTAAACACACCAACAATTAAATCACCAACCTCTTCTTCATTGCTTAAGAATGTGCCTGCAACAACTTCGATCTCTTCATTATTATCCACTAATGAAACTGCATCCGTGGCGGTACTACTAGCACGTAAGGCATTACGTAAATCATTGATTGAAATATTGTAGCCAGCAATTTTTGCGCTATCTAATAATACATGCACCACACGCTGACTCGCACCGACTGTATAAATATCTCGCGTACCTGGTACACGTTTTAACTCAGCCTCAATCGCATGCGCTACTTGAGATAATTCATAGCCACCACGTTTATCATCGTCTGTCCAAAGGGTTAAGGTAACAATTGGCACATCATCAATACCTTTTGGCTTTATAAGAGGAAAGCCAACCCCTAACTTTTGCGGTAACCAGTCTTGGTTTGAAGCCACTTTATTATACAAACGCACCAAAGCTTCGGTACGGTCCAAGCCAACTTTGTACTGAACAGTCAGCATTGACATACCTGGCATCGAGCTTGAATAAATATGCTTAATACCTGCAATTTCTGACAGTACTTGTTCTGCAGGCGTGCTTACTAAATTTTCAACATCCTTTGCACTTGCCCCGGGAAAAGGAATAAAGATATTAGCAAAGGTTACATTAATCTGCGGGTCTTCTTCACGCGGCGTAACTAATACCGCGAAAAAACCTAATAGTAATGCCACTAAAGCCAGTAATGGCGTTATTTCAGTTAACAGAAAAGCCTTAGCAATTCTTCCTGAAATACCCATATTAGCTTCTTGCTCTTCATGGCTCATTGGTTTATCTGGTGTTTTATTCGATGAGTTATTACTCATGAGCTTCACCCGCTTCTACAGCAGCATCTAACTGTTTTTGTTTTAAATAAACTGCGGCGTGTACAGGGTCAAGCGCAATCGTTTCACCTTCATCTAAACCTGATAATACACGTACTTTATTATCCGCCGTGATACTGCCTAAACGTACTTGACGTAATGCAGGCATATTGCTGTTTTGGTCAACCACATAAACACCCGTCACCTCACTGCGATGTGCTATTGCGCTCATCGGTACAACAAGATGTTTATCTTTACCCACTTCAAAGCCAATTTTCACAAACACACCAGGAAATAAACCTTTAACTGCAGAATCGATCGCAACACGTACTTGAAAAGCGTTAGTGGCAGGGTCTGCATAAGGAAAGAAAGTAAGCTTGGTTGCTGGGATACCTTCTTTATTGCCTTCAATATATAAAAGTGCAGATTTATGCTCACGAATTTTTAAAAATAAACGCTGCGGGATATTAGCAACAGCACGCATTTGCTCTAGCGAGATACCAGTCATAATTGGCGTTCCAGAAGAGACCACTTCACCTAACTCAACCAAACGTTCCGTGACAATACCACTGTATGGAGCAACCACTTCGGTATAACCTAATTGCTCTCCTGCTTTAGATAAACTTGCTTTTGACGATGACAAGCTAGCTTTCGCCGAGGTCAAATTTGCTTTTGCAGATGACAATCTTGATTGGGCAGCAACACGATCTGCTTCAGCAGATTTTTGACTTGCTTTTGACGATTCAACCCGTGCTAAGCTAGAACGCATCGTTGCTTCTGCTTGATCGTATTGTGATTTGGTTAAAATACGTTTCGCAAACAAACCCTTAACCCGATCAAATTCAGAACGAGCTACCGAATAATTAGCTTGTGCTTCTTTAGTCATTGCCTCTGCTTGGGTAATAGCAGCAGATGCACGAACAATCGAGGCTTTAGCGGCTGTCATCGAAGCACCTGCCCCACTTATGGATGCTCTAGATTGATCGACACTGGCTTTAGCTTCAAGTACACCTGATTTTTGATTTTGTGATGAAATACGTGCGATTAAACTGCCTTTTTTAACAAAATCTCCTACATCATAACTAAGCTTGCTAATTACCCCCCCTGTTTGAGCGGATACCGTACTCTTATTAACAGCCTCAATTTGACCATCTAACATTTGGTATTCAACAACCTCTTCAGCAATGGCTAAAACGGTTTTAATAGGAGAAATCTCTGCATTTAAGACTAATGGTAGTGCTGAGACGACAAGAATGCTCAAGAATGAAAACGCTTTGATTGGATTCATGATAAAATTCCTAACAGGTATAACTAATGAAAGCTAAGTATTCTAACAAATAGTATAAGTACTTGCTAATATTGATTTAGATCAAAATATAATAAAGATAACAGTAATTATCCTAAGCTGATTAATGGATTAAGGAATAAAACAAATGAATAAAATAACAATAATTACCTTAAGTACTCTCGCTATAGCGTTATCCGTAAGTAGTATTCAAGCCAAAATATATAAATGGACTGATGCTAATGGTTCTACTCACTACTCAGCAACCCCCCCAAAGCAAAATACAAAGTCTAAAGTAAAAGTAAAAAATATCGAAGATAAAATCCGGTATGCTGCAGGAAAACCAAGCCTTCACACTAAATCTACAGAAGAAAAAAGTGCAGGCAAAAAAGATGACAAGCTAGCTCC
>JAZGFW010000132.1:0-5120 GCA_036479895.1 Cocleimonas sp.
ACATGATCCATCGACATTTTTAATTTTTTTGCGGTGGCTTGAATTATTCGGATATTGGCTTGGTGAGGCACTAACCAATCTACATCGGACTTTTTTAAATTATTATGCTCTAGGGTTTCATCAACGATTCGACCCAAGGTATTCACTGCCTTGCGAAATACCTCATTACCTTTCATTTGAACAAAGGCTTCACCTGTATCGAGCAAGGCTTTATTTTTTGATAACCCACCTTTACTATTTAACAAGCTTTCAAACTGACCATCAGCATGTAAATGGGTGGATAAAATACCAGCTTCTTCGCTAGCTTCTAGAACGACAGCACCTGCCCCGTCTGCAAATAAAATACAGGTTCCACGATCAGTCCAATCAACAATATTTGATAAGGTTTCTGCACCCACCACTAAAACACATTTATTAGAACCACTTTTGATAAACTTATCAGCAATTCCCAAAGCATATACAAACCCCGTACAAACTGCAGAAACATCAAAAGCAGCACTACCTGATATCCCCAACCTACCTTGCAACAAACACGCTGTACTGGGCCAAATTAAATCAGGGGTACTGGTTGCTAAAACAATGAGATCAATATCATCAGCAGTTTTTCCCGCCATTTCCATTGCTCGCCTTGCTGCGACTTCTGCAAGATCGCAGGTCGATTGACCTTCAGCAGCGATATGACGTTTTTTGATACCTGTGCGCTCAACTATCCACTCATCTGAGGTATCCACCATCTTTTCAAGGTCATGGTTTGTTAATACCTTTTCAGGTAAATAACTGCCTGTTCCTGTGATCCGTGAATACATCTTGGTATGCCCTTTAATCAACGAGTTGTTTTTGTAAGTGTTTTTCAATTCTGCTCGGTACTTTTTCCATCACGGCTTTTCGAGCAATTCCTATTGCATTAGAAAAAGCTAAGCTATCTGCCCCACCATGACTTTTGATTACAATACCTTTCAAACCTAAAAAACTAGCTCCATTATAACGACGATGATCAAAACGTCGGCTAAAAGCTTTTAAAACAGGATAGGAAAGTAAAGCGGCTATTTTGGTAAAAATGCTCTTTTTATAACCTTTCTTCAATTCTTGAGAAAGCATCTTGGCTATCCCTTCTGTCGTTTTGAGAGCAACATTTCCGACGAAACCATCACAGACAATAACATCAACATCACCGTGGAAAATATCATCACCTTCAACAAAACCGATGTAATTAAACTCTCCACCTTGAAGACGCTCATGCGCGGCTTTTACTTGCTCATTTCCTTTAATATCTTCTTGCCCGATATTTAATAAGCCTACCTTAGGTTTGGGTTGTCCATCAATTGCACTTACTAATTCTGAGCCCATTACTGCAAATTGATAAAGATGTTCTGCTGAAGAATCAATATTCGCACCTAAGTCCAGCATATAAGTATGACCACCTACAGCGGGCAATGCAGTACAAATAGCAGGTCTATCGATTCCAGGCAACATGCGCAGTACAAATCTTCCTGTTGCCATTAAAGCGCCAGTATTACCCGCACTCACAGCCGCATCAGCATCACCAGACTTGACCAGATTTATAGCGACTCGCATGGAGGAGTCTTTTTTACCCCGAAGCGCTGCAGCTGGGGCTTCCTCCATTGTTACAACTTGCGAAGCATGCTTAATAATTAAGCGTTCATTAGTAGATTGTTTAAGCTTTTCAAGCTCAGCCTTCAGTTTTTCTTCATCACCTACCAGAATTAAAATTGAGTCATTATATTCTTTTAAAAACATCAAAGCGGCAGGCACAACTGCTTCAAGGCCGTTATCACCGCTCATAGTGTCTATTGCGATACGAAACAATGAATCCATTTTATCCTTCTTGATGCTTTAAAAAGTTAACTGACAGGATTATAAAAATTCTACCATCCGACTATATAATACAATACAAATTAGGCATACAAAAAAAACGCGGGACATGCCCGCGATTTTTTATAACTTAAGTAAGCTAGGCTTACTCCTCATCATCCTCATCATCCATCTCTACAGGAGATGCAATGATTTGACGACCACGGTAAAACCCATCTGGCGTCATATGATGACGAAGGTGTGTTTCACCTGATACAGGATCAGTCGATAATGTAGGATTGCTTAATGAATCATGTGAGCGACGCTGACCTCGACGTGAACGCGTTACTTTACTTTTTTGTACTGCCATGGGATCTCTCCGTTCTGTAGATAATATCTACTATTTTAAATTTAAATCTTTAAGCACAGCAAAAGGGTTTTCCTTCTCCTGTGAAACTTGTTCTTGTATTTCTTCGGGCAGAGCCTCAATCAATTCTCGTACTGGCTGACAATCTTCATGCGTTACCACAAAGGGCATTGCTAAAAGCATTTCATCTTCCAAAAAATCATTTACAAATAATATTTGATCTTCTACCAACCAAGTATCAAAGCCTTCTTGTAAACGTTCAGCTTGTTCATCAGTACTCACTAAAACAACTTCAAAGCTTGTCTCTAGTGACTCATATTTCGAATCTAAACAACGTTGACAAATCATTGATAAATCAACGTTTATCGTCCCTTTTATAACGGGTAACTTTGTATCCGTTCGGGTGAATTCCAGATGTACTTTTACCCGTGTTTTTTCAGCTTTCAAATCATCAATAGAAGATTTAAAAAGTAACTTATTCACGCGTTTAAAATCACTTAAAGGGATACGCCCATCAAATAATCTACCCTGTTCGACAAGACGAAATGGATCGACTTCGACAGGTAAACGCTGAATACTGCTATCATTCGACATAAGCGCGGAATTATAGGTAGCTAGCGTGCATGAGTAAAGCAGTTTTTATTGTTTTATTTTAACAATAAGCAGTACAATAGCCCGCTTTATTCAGAATGATACAAGCATTTTAACATGTCACAACAATTATCTAGAAAACTTATACTCGGCTCAACCTCTCCTTTTCGTAAAGAACTACTAGAACGCTTTAACATACCTTTTGAAACAGACTCTCCCGATATTGATGAAACACCCAAAGAGCATGAATCTCCAGAAGACTATGTTAAACGACTTTCGTTGGAAAAAGCTAAAGTTGTTGCCCGAAACCATCCCAACGCACTAATAATTGGATCAGACCAATGCTCTGTACTCAATGGGGAAATTAGGGGAAAACCGGGTAACCATGAAAATGCTATTAAACAATTAACAGAAAGCTCAGGAAAACGCGTTAGCTTTTTAACAGGCCTTTGCCTTTATGACACAAAGGATGAAAGCTACCAACTAACAATGATTCCCTTTCATGTGGACTTTAGGACTCTAAATACAAGCGAGATTGAGTCTTATTTACTCCAAGAAAAGCCCTACTTTTGTGCAGGTAGTTTTAAATCAGAAGGACTAGGCATTACCCTTTTCAAGCGCCTTAATGGCGATGATCCTACATCACTGATTGGATTACCGTTAATTCGGCTATCAGAAATGCTGCGTGAAAAGGGCATTCTTCTTCCATAAAAGTAAAAGTTGTATGCAAAGGCTTTTACCCTTTAATCCACAGGTAGAAACGCGAACAAGAACGTGAGTATCCCGTGAAACCAAATACTTGTGCTATCGTCATGTTTTTATCTGGGAATTAGGGTTTAAGAATTATCAAAAACAAATAACCAGTCTATTGCTACTTTAAGCAATTTTTTATTTATAACTCACAGGAAATACCATGTCATACACCCTCACAGCAAGCCTTAACCAACCTATTGATGAAGCCATTGAAACTTTAAAAAGCACCCTAATGACCCACAAATTAGGTATTGTTAGCGAAGTGAATGTACAAGCAACCATCAAAAACAAACTCGATGAAGACATTGCACCTTATCGTATCTTAGGTGCCTGCAACCCAGGCATGGCAAAGAAAATTATTGAAGCGGCGCCAGAAGCAGGCGCACTTTTACCTTGTACAATTGTCGTAAGGGAAGAAGATGGCAAAACCATTTTTCACTTTATGGCACCAGAACCAGTACTTGGTCTTGAAAAAAATGCTGTGGTTCAAGAAGTTGCTAAATTAGCGACAACACATATCCAAGCAGTTATTGACGACCTAAAGATGATTTAAACTAAGTTAAGCTTCATCTTGACCAAAAGCTCTGAAAATAACAGGGCTTTGGTACCGTTTTATGGTTATCAATATACTTTTTCACTACACCAAAAAACTATCAGTAAAAAATTAAGACTTTTACCCAAAGCCATCAACTTTTATTTTTTATTCCTGACTTTTTTAGATTCTCTTCTATAAGATAGAATATATGAGCCATAGACACATAATTTATGTACCGGGGAAAAACCCTAAACCTCCATCTGCACTACATCGTGAATTATTATGGCGTACTCTTTTAGAAGGTGTCCGTCGTGTTGACCCTCAAATCTCACTTGATTTAAAAGAGCATACCGATAACTTCAAACTTATCGCTTGGAATTATCTCTATTATAAAAACCGCGATACTGACAGCAGCCAAGAAAAATGGATTGATGCGGTTATTCAAAAACAACAACCTACAGAACGTGATATTCGTGAAGCAAAGGCATGGAAGCACAAACTAGATAAAGTTTTATACAAAACGATCGATCAATTACCTTCATTAATACAGTTTTTACCGCCTTCCGCAAAATCAGCTGCAGAAGAATTAGAGCGATATTTCAAAAATGAAGAAAAAATAGCCAGCCTTGTTCGCGAACAATTAAAACAACAACTACGCCCACTATTAGAAAATGGCGATAAAGTGCTACTTATCGGGCACAGCCTTGGTTCGGTTATTTCTTACGATACTCTATGGGCACTGTCACAGTTAGAGCATCTGCCCGGTAAGATAGACTTGTTTTTAACAATTGGTAGTCCTTTAGGTATGAACTATGTCCAAAAACGTTTATTAGGCAATAAACATAAAGATCATCAAAAAAAGTACCCTAGCAATATTCGTAATTGGGTCAATATCTCAGCGGTGGGTGACATAACGCCTCTGGATAGACACTTTGCAGAAGACTACAAAGGCATGCTTAAACCTGAAAATACCCAATCCATTACCGATCATTCAAAAGATATCTATAATTTTTTTCGCAATGATGACGGTTTAAACTTTCACCGCTCCTATGGTTACTTGGT
>JAZGFW010000133.1:0-4003 GCA_036479895.1 Cocleimonas sp.
TATTTTAGCTGCTATTAGTTATCGATATTTTAAGGTATTCTATTGATTCTCAACAATATATTGGAGCCAAGCCTTGAACATTACAGATCTTTTATTTGAGAAAAAAAACTCAGATGCTATTTCAACATTTGCCAATCAATTTGGTGTAAATGACTCACAAGCAAAAGACGCTATCTCATCTCTTGCTAAATCACTTTCTCGCGGGCTTGGTCAACAAACTCAGAATGATCGCGGTATGGGTGGACTTTTTGATGCCTTAAAAACAGGCAATCATTCGCGCTACATGGAGGATCCTTCTTTATTTGGCCAAGAAAAAACACGTAACGATGGCAATGATATTTTAGGTCATATCTTTGGCAATAAAGATGTTAGCCGTCATGTTACAAAACGTGCTTCAAAAGAAACAGGGTTGAGTAGCTCTCTACTTAAAAAAATGTTACCCATCGTTGCAACCATGGTAATGGGCGCTTTAGGCAAGAAAATGATGGGGGGTAGCTCAGCACCTGCAACTTCACGTCAAGAATCTACAGGCTTTTTAACTAAAATGTTTGATGCAGATAATGACGGCTCAATGATTGATGACGTATTAGGTATGGCGTTTAAGATGGCTTTTAAATAAACTGAGACCTTTGCACGAATCAGGTGACGAGTAAAAATACCTAATATTTCACTGCTTTTCGTTGAGAAACTTGCTAATAACCCATTATTAGCTTCATTTCCCGCCTCAATCAGTAAAATATTAGCCTATTTTTCTGTCGCCACTGACTCGTGCAAAGGTCTCAAACTAAAATGCATATTTGAAATGCCTGCCTATGCGCGGCTTTCTTCAAAAATATTACAGAAAAATCTCTATCAGATTATTTAAAAACAACCAGCCTTTTGTAGATGCAAAATGTTTCCCATCTTTTTTTTCCAATAACCCCTTCTTTCTAGCACTCTTTAACTGATCGCTTATTTCATCCAAGCTCAGGTGCGTACGTACTTCAAATAATTCACTTTTAAAGCCTTCTTTTAAGCGTAACGCATTCATCATAAACTCAAATGCTCTATCTTTTTCTTCCACTAAGTGACTTGATGATCGCGGCTCGCCCATCTGTGCTTGTTGCATATATTTTGCAGGATGGCGGTATTTTTGATGCCGAGTGATACTGCCATCGGGCATACTTAGTTTACCGTGCGCACCTGCGCCAATACCCAAGTAATCACCAAACTGCCAATAGTTAATATTGTGCTTACAATAATGTTTGTTCTTTGCATAAGCAGAAACTTCATATTGCTGGTAACCTGAGTCTGATAATAATTGTTGCCCTGCTTCCTGCATATCCCAGAGCAAATCAGTATTAGGTAAAACAGGTGGGGAATGGTGGAATAAGGTATTTTCTTCAATCGTTAATTGGTACCAAGAAAGATGTTTAGGGTGGCACTCAATCGCTTGTTGAAGATCATCAAGTGATTGTTGAACCGTTTGTTGAGGTAAACCAAACATCAGATCTAAGTTAAAATTATCAAACCCCGCTTTTTTTGCGATATTTGCGGCTTTTAATGCTTCACTCGAATCATGAATTCTACCTAATGCTTTTAACTTGCTGTCACTGAAGCTCTGGATTCCAATGGAAAGTCTATTAATACCTGTGTCTCTATAAGCGCTAAAGCGTTCTTGCTCAAAAGTACCGGGGTTTGCCTCTAGGGTAATTTCCATATTGGGTCGTAAAGGTAGGCGCTCTCGAAGACCTGACATTAAGCTATCAATCCCTTTTGCAGAAAAAACGCTCGGTGTTCCGCCGCCAATGAAAATAGATTCTAAAGGCCGCCCCCAAATATTGGGTAATTCACTTTCGAGGTCTGTGAGAAGGGCTTTAATATATTCTTTCTCTGGAATCTCATCACGTGCTTCATGCGAGTTGAAATCACAGTAAGGACATTTTTGAATACACCAAGGGATATGAATATATAGGCTAAGCGGTATTGGCTTCATGTCCATATTCTTTTATACACTTAATCTTCGTCAAGAAGGTTGCTTAACTTCACAAAGTCTTCAACGCGTAAAGTTTCTGCTCGTGCGCTTGGGTCTATCCCTAATCCTTCTATCTGCTCAGCACTTATGAGTTTTTTTAAATTATTACGTAAGGTTTTACGGCGCATAGAAAAGGATTGAGTCACTAAACGCCCTAGGTTTTTTTCACTATTTGCTTTAACTGAAAATGCTTTTCTCGGTATTAATCGTAATATTGCAGAATCAACTTTAGGTGGAGGGGAGAATGATTCTGGAGCAACAAAAAAGAGATATTCCGTTTCACAGTAATACTGCACCATTACTGATAATCGCCCATAGGTTTTATTCCCCGGCACAGCAGTAATTCGCTCGACCACCTCATTTTGTAGCATGAAATGCATATCTTTTATTGTTGCGGCTGATTCAAGCAAGTGAAAAATTAATGGCGTTGAAATATTGTAGGGTAAATTACCCACAACCCGTAAACCACTGGGACCAACTAGCTGATCAAATTCAAAGTTGAGTGCATCTTGCTCATGAATTACAAGGTTGGATATATTCTTTAATCTTAAGCGCTGAATAACATCACGATCAATTTCGACCACATTCAACACATCTAATTTTTCTAAAAGCGGGAATGTTAGAGCCCCCAGCCCTGGCCCAATCTCAACAATTCTATCCGAAGGTAGAGGGTTTATTTCATGCACTAGTTTTTGTATTACGCCTTGGTCATGTAAAAAGTGTTGCCCGAAACGCTTTTTAGTTTTGTATTTTTGCATAATTATTAAAAATTTCTAAGAAAAGTAGAAGCTTTAGAATCAAAAAGCCCCCAATGAAGGGGGCTTAGTATAACGACCTAATTAATAATAGGTGCTAATATTTATTTACGTATCTTTAACTCAACACGACGATTAGTTTTTCTTCCCGCATTAGTTGCATTATCTGCAATAGGATTTTGGTCACCATAACCTTTAGAAACAAGTTTACCGGCTTCAACACCCCGTTTGATAAGATGAATCATTACTGTATTTGCGCGTCGTTGCGAAAGGTTCTTATTTAATGCGCTACCACCTTGATTGTCTGTATGTCCTGATATTTCAAGTTGTATACTAGGATTTTTCACAATAGTTGCAGCTGCCGCATCTAGAATCGGTAAAGATTCCGCTGTTAGACTAGAAGACCCTGTTAGGAAATTAACACCATCTAAGGTGATATTCGCCGTTGGTTCACAACCAAACTCATTAACCGTTGAGCCTATTGCACTAGTTGGACACAGATCAGATGCATCGGCAACACCGTCGTTATCAGCATCCTTTATCTTTGGGCAACCTTCAGCATTAACATGGCTACCTACAGGAGAAGTTGGGCATTTATCATTTGCATCTACGACACCATCTTTATCGCTGTCATCAGCACAACCCATTGCATTTACGGTTGTTCCAGCAGTGGTGAAAGGACACTTATCAGAATGATCTAAGATACCATCTTTATCCTTATCAGCTGTTGCAGCTGCTAGTTTTTTAGCCAAGTCATCATTCGCAGCACCTAACTCTTTACATGATTTTTTCAAGGTTGCTAACTCTTTAGCATTTGTATCTAATGCTATCAGAGAGTTCTTTTTCTCTCCATCAAGAGCTGTTAACTTACCCTTTAAATCAATAATTTCAGTATTACATGTATCAACCGTTCCAGCACTCTTCTTCAAACTACCTTCTAACTCAGCCAGTTTTGCTTTTAGCGCCACATTTTCATCATTTCGCATTCTATAAGCGCTTTGTAAGGCGGTTAACTCTGTAGCTGATTGACCAAGAGCGGTTAATTTTCTTGCTTGTGACCCTGCATTTGATTCTAATGTACCCAGCTTTGCTGTAAGCGATTTATTTGCGTTATCAAATTCAGCCAATTTTGCTTTTAATGCTGCATTCTCATCACTACGTGCTTTATAAGCACTTTGCAAGGCGGTTAACTGCGTTGCAGATTGACCGAGTGCTGTGAGCTTTCTTGCTTGAG
>JAZGFW010000134.1:0-6255 GCA_036479895.1 Cocleimonas sp.
GCGATGCCAACAATATTTGCATTTCCGGAACACCTTCGAAAGGTATGTATCAAGTTTGTTGAAATTTGGTTTTAAATTTGAAGGCATATTTAGTGCACATTTCTAGTCTTTTTTTTATAATTTGCCAGGAAAAATTAAATGTTCAATGTATATAGAGAGGCCTACATGCATTATAACAATAAATGTGTAACTTACGTAAAAAACAAGTAATGTTGAATTTTTATAATGTTGGGCGTACATGTTGCTGATCAGTTCTGGTCCCTCGCTGGGCGGGTAGCCCAATGCTGCGGAAGCTATGCTCAATTTTTTCTTCTTAAAGAATCCCAAGTAATATTGAATTTTTTTATAATTATTTATGGACACTATGTAAACGAACATAATGTATCTTCATTTTCCTCTGACATCTCGGGTCGCTGGTATGACTGATGATCTTCCTACTCGATGTCGCCCTGACCGTCTTATTGCGTGACCGTAACATTATGTTGTATCTTTCCACGGAAATAACTTAAAATGATTTAAATGTTTGTGTTTTTGATTTAGTGTTTGATACAATATTTGATATGGACAATGGAACCTTTGTACACTGTTGGTAGTTGCCTGGTATTCTGTGGGCTGGGCGTACAAGTTGCTGACCAGTTCTGGTCCCTCGCTGGGCGGCTAGCCCAGTGCTGCGGAAGCTATGCTCGATTTTTTAATAAAAAAAACCCAAAACTTGATGTTGATACCACTACTGTGGGCAAGTTTAGCAGTAAATTAAATTATCATGTATAATTCATTGTACTTCAATTCATATATTTATATATAAATTATTATATATATGTATAATATAAATACGCACTCCACTGCGCTTTACCCCATATTATTATAATTATATACTGTTATTGCAGTCCCTTGTACAGTACTCTACAACTGGTAATGTCTGTTACAGAAATCACCAACACGAAAGACCAATCGTAGTCTGATCGCAGCATCGACGGATGCAGTAGTTGAACAGGAGTGTCCTCCGGTCGAGGCAGCTGCAAACACCATCTCGTTCGGTGATCATTGCTACAGCACCACCGAATCTCCTCGCAAACTAAAGAGGCGACTAGATGATACTACTGACCGTCTCGATGACACTAAACGTGCACTAAAAGTGCAAAAACAGAAAGGCGTTCGGCTAAGGAAAAAAGTCGACCACTTGCAAACTGTGATCGAGTCGTTGCAGGATGGAAACCTCATTTCGGCCAACTGTTCAGAGGTGTTGCAGGCAACATTCAGCGGTGTGCCGAGCGAGCTGATGCAGCGGATGTTGAACTGCAAAACGAGTAGGGGTAAAGGCCGTGCGTACTGCGATGAACTGCAAGCATTCGCCATGACGCTACAGTTCTACTCGGCTAAAGCGTATGACTTTGTACGCGAGACGTTCGATTTGGCCCTGCCACACCCGCGATCCCTTCGAACATGGTACAGCCATATCAATGGCGAGCCTGGTTTTACCAAGTGTGCATTTGATGCGATCTCGGCACAGGTGCTCACTGACACTGCAAACGGTCGAGCCACGATCTGCTCGTTGATGTTGGATGAGATGGCGATCCGCAAACATATCGAATACACGAATGGACAATTCCACGGATATGTTGACATTGGCAATGGTCAGATAGACGACTCAACGCCAGTTGCTAAAGACGCACTTGTCATCATGGTGGTCGCTGTCAACACATCATGGAAAGTCCCTGTGGGATATTTCCTCGTCGACGGGATGTCTGGCGTTGAACGTGCGAACTTGGTGAATGAGGCACTACAACGACTGCACACTACGGGCGCTACGATCATTTCGCTGACATGCGATGGTCCAGCATGTCACTTTGCTATGATGAGAGCGCTCGGTGCCGACCTCACAGTCGCCACCATGCAGCCCTTCTTCGAGCATCCCGCTGACAACACCAAGCGTGTGCATGTGCTGCTAGATGCGTGCCATATGCTAAAACTCGTGCGCAATACGTTTGCCGATCAGCGCGTGTTGATGGATGCTGATGGCAATGTGATCAACTGGGGCTACGTCGTCAGCCTAGATGATCTTCAGAGGAAAGAAGGTCTTCGTCTGGGAACGAAAGTGAGGAAAGCCCATATGGAATGGCAGAAACAAAAGATGAAGGTCAACCTTGCTGCTCAGGTGATCAGCTCGAGCGTTGCCGATGCAATCGCCTACTGCGATTCCGGACTTCATCTTCCGGAGTTCGCGGGGTGTGAGGGCACAGTCCGGTTTCTGCGCATGTTCGACCAGATCTTCGACTTGCTGAATTCGCGGAATCCTCTCGGCAAGGGGTCAAAGGCACCGATGAGCAGGGCGAATGCAGAGAGGTGGGCGCAGACGGTTAACGATGCCGAGTCGTACATCGTCGGTCTCAAGGACAACAAAGGCGTTCTGCTCACACAAGGCAAGCGGAAAACTGCCTTCGTGGGTTTCCTCGTTTGTGTGCGAAGTGCGAGGAATATCTTCGGTGAGTTGGTTGGCAGGCCAGACGCTCCAATGCGATACCTGCTGACCTATAAACTCAGCCAAGACCACATCGAGCTGTTCTTCTCGGCTGTGCGTGCGCGAGGCGGATTTAACAACAATCCGACGTCGATGCAGTTTCAGGCTGCATACAAGCGCCTTCTCATGCGGCACAGCATCAAGGCCACGGGAAATTGCATCACGAGAGACGAAACCCGCATACTAGACATCCTGCGGGACAGCTCTTCGGAAACCGATGCAGTCGTGTCATGTTCGGCGGTCAACCTGGCTCGTAGGTATGACATGCTCGATATGCCCGCTTGTGCTGCAGTTGCGGAGCACAGTTACTCGGACATGCCGCATGTCGTACACCACTCCGAGTATAAGGAGGCCGCCGTGGCATATATCGCTGGGTATGTGGTCAACATGGCAAAGAAACGAGTTGGCTGTGAGCGCTGCCAGGAAGCGTTAGTTGCAGAGAATGCAGAGCGCCACAACTTCGTTGTGTTCAAGTCACGGGGCGGATTGCAACAGCCATCCCCGAGTGTTGTGGCTATCTGTTTGGAGGCCGAGAAAAGTGTTCAGTTCATGCTTCGGTCGTCTGGGGGTGTTCTCCCACAGTGTGCAGGAATCTTGCCTGCGATCGCCTCCGCTGTGTTGGCCAACACGCTGGGAAAACCACTTTTCCCCACTCTGGACATCCACATGTTCGACACTTCTGTGGAAGACAACCATGTCCACACACTTGTCAAAACAGTCGCCGAGTGCTTTGCAAGGGTACGTCTGCACCACCTTGGCAAGTGTGAAACGGAAAAGGCTGTTGGAACGAATGTGCGAAAGAAGCTGACGAAGCTGATTCTTTTCAAACATCAGTAGTGCTCAGTGTGATGAACATTCGTGTTGTCTATGATTTTAACAAGATGATCACGAATGTAATACAGTGATGCATTATTATTTCATAGAGAAATAACATTAATTATAGTGCATAATAATTATTATGCCCTACATTGTGCTGCTAGAATGCCGCATTGAAATCACTAATTTGTATGTAAATAGCATGAGTGATTTGAATACGATAATTATATTGTATAATTATTCCCTACATTGTGCTGCTAGAATGCCGCATTGAAGTCACTAATTTGTATGTAAATAGCATGAGTGATTTGACTATGATAATTATATTGTATAATTATTCCCTACATTGTGCTGCTAGAATGCCGCATTGAAATCACTAATTTGTATGTAAATAGCATGAGTGATTTTACTATGATAATTGTATTGCATAATTATTCCCTACATTTATAGATCAGTGGGGGCAACGAATCTAATGTAACTATTTTTGATGTAACATAGACATAGGTGGCGCCGCCTAGCGCACTTGACAATCAGTAAAGGTATTTAACGCATGCGTGGTGGTGCAACCTGTCTAATTCCCTGTCGGCACATTACATTTTTTGTTGTATTCTTCTTCTCCATATTACCGGTAATTCCTATCACACATTCACAGGCATTTAATAGCGCACTTGTTTTAAAATCAGTGCACGTATATTAAAGCACCCTGCACAATCACGGCACAGTAAGTCTTGTTATCATCCACTTGATGTGAACAATTAACTCGAATGTAAAGTTCCCTATTATCGCCCATACGGAAATGGCGTTGTCATTCGCTCTGAGTTTTGCCGTCCTCCTCTCCGCTGTCTTACCGGTACCTGTTCAGAGTAGTTATTGCGCATCAACATGTCCAGTTCATGTCACCCAACCAATATTGTTCTTTGTTGCAAATGCACCAAATCACATCCATGGCCTCTCACGTAAGCCTATGGTGGACCCACATAGGTCAAAACTTGTGTATCTTTACCTTTTACCTTTAGCCATTTAAATTAAGAGCCAATTTATTTAAGAATCAGGCAGATTTGTATTGGAGGGTGATATATGACCCCTCGGATTTTTTGGTGGAAGGGTAGATAGAAGAATCCCAAATTTTCAGGTCCCTAGACCAAACGTTTTTTTTTCTAGAGCCATTAAAAAAAATCAAATTTTTGGGGAGACATTTTAATTATTCTCCCCCCAGCAATCCCAACTCACGCGACAAGTCTCGCTCTCGCTTGGACAGGTTCCGGTTGGACAGGTTCTGAATCTAATGACGGTGACTTCTTATACGTAAAACACCACTTTGCTGTATACCCGCTGCATACGCGCTGTCAACGTCACGTGCCAAGGTATAATGTGATATATTTGACATGAATTACCACCACAATAATACGTATTTCAATTAGTTAGACGGCTTGTACCCCAAACATCGCTCATGTAAACATGTTACGGCCGTCCATATGTCTAAAACTACTGGCTAACCAGTAACTGACAAGGCACTTATGGGTAATAAATTGAGGTAATCGTAACTGTATCAACGCATGACAGCTGCGCTGCCAGCGTAGGCTAACCCGTATGGTCTCATTTATCGCCCACACTTCAAACTAATCTATCGCGAAATACACTGTATAGAAGCAATAATATTTTGTTTTAAAATCAACAATTTAAATGAACAAACCGAATAATCGTATCGTTCGAATTGCATCTAAAAAACCTGCTCTATAGACTAGTATAGAGTGTTACTTTGCAGGTGTTTACGTTTTATATTTTGTTACGCGTCAAAATGTTGCGCAAGCGGCCGACCTGTCCAAGCCGCGATGATTTATGGGATATTGCTGGAGGGCGAATTAAAAAATTAGCTTTTGAAATTAAAATATCTCAATACACATATGACTGCCAAGCTTCATGTTTTATTGATGTCAATCTACAATGGAAGGAGTTACGGAAAATTGGTAAATTTTTGGTGGGCAGTTGAGAGCCCTATATCTCTACTAACCCCCTATATAAAAATGATATTGGGGTTCAGCCGTATTAAGCATTTTGAGACCATCATAATGTGGTAAATTTAAGAACATGAATTTTAATATCAATGCTTGGAGATAGGCTGGTCGATAAAGCTGTGTTCCCATATCTCAGCAACCATTGAACAGATCATTACCAAATTTTCAACAGTTGTTACTCATCTAAAATAAACACAAATTTGTCAATTTCAGCTCATTTGCATAATGGTAACCATGGTAACCAAATACAACATACCACCAATGCCATGCATACGGGGGAACGCCGTGCATCAACAATTATTATATGTTTTGTTTTATTTAACTTTGTATATTATGTTGGCAACATGTTATTTTGTGCCATGAATATATTTAGTTCCAGATAATCTCACATTAAATATATCCACATGGCAGCGATAAACGCGAGTAAATTTTTTTATTTAACATTTTTTTTAGATATCCATGTTATGGATATCAAAATATAATGTGAGATTATCTGGAACTAAATATATTCATAGCACAAAATAACATATCACCAAAAGGTAGATAAAAAAAAAATTGTATGCAAGTCCTTCCCCCATATCAAATTGGTGATATATGCCATATTTGGTTACCATGGTTACTTGAGCACTTTTAAAAGTCGGAAAATTGTATGCAAAATTAAACTGCAGACGAATGATATTGTGACCCTAATCTCCTTTTCCTGGTGTGTTGATGTCATTTTGCATAGTGTTCTGCCATGTAGCAAGGGCTTCCATATAAAGTAATCGTAATTATTCTCGCCATTTTTGGGCAGGTCATTAGATGAGACACATCCACATTAAATAAATTACTTGTTTTTAATGTTTGTACACTAGTAAGAATGTTAGAAAATAACTGTTTAGATAGAAATTATAAGTGAATTTTTTT
>JAZGFW010000135.1:0-8433 GCA_036479895.1 Cocleimonas sp.
TCGATTACATTGTTCCAGGTAATGATGACGCGATTCGCGCTATTCAGCTTTACACATCTGCCATTGCAGACGCTGTTGTAGAAGGTCATTTAGTAGCAGCAACCAATGCAGAAGAAATGGCAGCTGCTGCTCCAGCACCAAAAGCACCTACTAAAGCTGGCACAGATAAAGCTGATACAAAGCCAGTAGCAAAAGTAACGAAGAAAGCAGTACCTACAAAGACTGACGCTACACCTGCTAAAGAGGCTCCAGCTAAAGAAGCAGTGCCCGCTAAAGCAGAAACAAAACCTGTTGAGGCTAAAGCAGAGACCGTTAATGAAGAAGCTGCCCCAAAAGCGCCTGCAAAAAAAGCAGCTCCTGCAAAAAAAGAAGTAGCGCCAAAAAAAGCGGCTAAAAAGTCAGATGCAGATGATCTAAAGAAAATCGAAGGCATTGGCCCAAAAATTGCTGACACGCTAAATGGCGCTGGTGTAACAACGTTTGCAAAGCTTGCGGGTATGGACAGAGATGCAATCAAAGTAATCTTGGATACTGTTTCAACACTAAAATCAAAAGAGCCAAAAACTTGGCCACAGCAAGCACAGCTTGCGGCTGACGGAAAGTGGGATGAGCTAAAAGTATTACAAGATGAATTAATGGGTGGCATTTAAGCTACTTAGAGGAATAGAAAAATGGCTATTACAGCTTCAATGGTAAAAGAATTACGCGAGCGCACTGGCGCTGGCATGATGGATTGTAAAAAGGTCTTAACCGAAACTAATGGTGATTTAGAAGCAGCGATTGACGTAATGCGTAAATCCGGTGCAGCTAAAGCAGACAAAAAAGCCGGTCGTGTAGCGGCAGATGGAAAAGTAGTTATCACCGTTTCTGATGATGGTAAAGAGGCTTCAATTGTAGAAGTGAACTGTGAAACTGACTTCGTAGCAAAAGATGAAAACTTTATCAGTTTTGTAAACGCAGTAGGTGCACGCGTATTAGCAGATAAACCAGCAGACGTTGCTGCATTGTCTGCAATGCCTTTGGATTCAGGTGAAACTGTTGAAGAGACGCGCGCAAACCTCGTTGCAAAAATTGGCGAGAACATGAAAGTTCGTCGTTATGAACTTATATCTTCAGAAGGCGCAGTTTACGCGTATAGCCATGGTGTTCGCATTGGTGTAGCTGTTGCTATGACGGGTGGCGATGAAGCGCTAGGCAGAGATGTTGCGATGCATATTGCAGCAAGTCGTCCTGTTTGTGTGACAGAAGCAGATGTACCTGAAGAGATATTGGCAAAAGAGAAAGAAATCTTAATTGCGCAAGCACAAGATAGTGGAAAGCCACCTGAGATCATTGAAAAAATGATCGTAGGACGTATGAAAAAATACCTTTCTGAAATCACATTAGTTGGTCAGCCTTTTGTAAAAGACCCAGATCAAACAATTGCTCAGCTTTTAAAAGCGGCAGGTGCTGAAGTCACTGCATTTATTCGTTATGAAGTAGGCGAAGGAATCGAAAAGAAAGAAGAAGATTTTGCGGCAGAGGTTATGGCGCAAGTTAAAGGATAGTCAATACACTTTAACTAAAAAAAAGGAGCCTGTTGGCTCCTTTTTTTGTGAGTAGAATAATAAATGAAATCGTTCACGAACCATACTCTCGTGCAAAGGTCTCATTTAATCAGGCATAAATTGAAGAGGTAGTGGCGGTGATAGAATGCTAAACGCGACAAAAACAATACCAATTAACGCTAACATCAATGGTTTCATGCTTTTACTGTTTTTGTTTATCACTAATGGTAACGGTTATTCTGAAGAGTTCGTTACCTTTCCCGATAGTAGTTCTCAATTTAAGATTGATATGCCGAGCTTAAACTCAAAAGAGATTCTTAAGGTAAACCATAGTGAACTGTTAAGTAAGTCTACCGTGCACAATGTGTCTACTTTTGAGCAACTCTCCGCAGCTTTGGATAATGCAACTGGAGGCGAAGTGATTGTTGTAAGAAGAAATCTTCGAAACAAGCGTTTCCATTATAAACAAAAGCATCGTTTCAATGCTCCCGTGCTTATTCTTGGCATGTTAGAAAATAATGAGGCTCCTTATTTAGATCATATAACCTGGGAGCATCTTCACAATGTGACGATTAGTCACTTTAAAATAAACAACCGAAACGCTAAATCGCGTAATGTTTATTCGTGGCAGATCAGAAGATCAAATAATGTTCGTTTAACCAATCTGCATTTTATGGGTAATAACAACAATTTAGTTG
Source organism: Cocleimonas sp. (assembly GCA_036479895.1). GTDB lineage: Bacteria > Pseudomonadota > Gammaproteobacteria > Thiotrichales > Thiotrichaceae > Cocleimonas. The sequence goes on from JAZGFW010000135.1 coordinate 2,246, forward strand.
CACTCAAAAATAATAATATAAATGCCATTTTAAACAGCCAATCAGGCTTATTGATTAAAGAGGGTGAAGGCATCCTTATCGATAGAACACTTTTTAGTGACTTATTTCATGCCGTTGAATTTAGTGATTTAACCTCCTTTTATGCGGTAACTAATAAAGCAGTTAGAGTTGCTAGTGATATGTTTTCTGGTGGAGGGCTTATTAATGGCTTGTTTGATTCAAACTTAAGTCACACGAGAACCCCTATTTTTTACAAGAAATATGGAAAGACACGTTATATCCATAGCGACATGATTCAGTTATACACCACTAATATGAAGCAGAGTAATAAAGATATTACGATACGAAGTAATGTTTCTTTAGTGGGGGATACGCCCTTAAGAAACCGTAGTTTGTCGGGCTGGCAGTGTTTTTTTACGCGTGATGAGAGGGGCGACTCTGTGAGACATAGAAATATGCCGTACTCAAACACTAGCATCATCAATAATATCTGTGCATCCAATCAGCATCATGGCGTTACCTTAGCGAGGGGAGCGAATAGTGTGGTGGCAGGTAACTTTGTGTTATTGGTAGATGAAGGGAAAACAAGCAGAGAGGCGACGGGATCAATTAAAGTATTCGATAATCATAATTGCAAAATCTTAGGTAATGTAACCCACGTGTTTGAATTAAGAAACTTGTCGGGTTGTGAGGTTAAAAATAATATACACGACTATAAACCCGATTATAGAAAGACAGTTTTAAAAATAAAGGGTGGAATAAAGGGCGCGCAAAAGCGAGCCGTTATAGGGCGAAATACTCCATCGCATGACTTAAGTCGATTTTATAGAACAAATGACTTGCTAGGTAAACCGTTGCAGTTTCTTGATTATTCAGCATTAACGTTAGTGCCTTCTTTTTAAGTTTTTGTTTCTACGGGTCTAACTTAATGACAGCTTTTCTTTATGCTTCTTGGTATGGATAGATGTATATTCTATACAAAGTGTAATATTCAGGTCAGCTCATTTTTGCCTGACTATTTAGACTGTTAATGGTTAAAACACCCTGCAAAAAAACCTCAAAACCCCATTGTATGATGGAATCATTGTTAGCTTTTGTGTACTCTATGCCTTAATACAATGACTTGAAGGAAGTTATAATAAAATGGCTCAAAAATATAAACGAATCTTACTTAAACTAAGCGGTGAAGCCTTAATGGGTAAAGGCAATTTTGGTATTGATTCTGAAGTTTTAGCATCGACAGCAAAAGAAATTGTAGACCAACTTAATACGGGTACAGAAATTGGCTTAGTGATTGGTGGGGGCAACATCTTCCGTGGTGCCGGTTTAGCGCAGGGTGGAATTGATCGCGTGAGTGCCGATCAAATGGGTATGTTGGCAACGGTTATGAACGCACTTGCAATGCAGGATGCGATTATAAAACAAGGCAAGAAATGTCGTGTTATGTCGGCCTTGAAAATCGATCAGCTCGGTGAAGAGTTCTCTGCTCTACGCGCTAGAGAATACCTATCTCAAGGCGAAGTCGTGATTTTTGCTGCGGGTACGGGCAACCCTTATTTCACTACAGATACGGCCGCGAGTTTGCGCTCTATTGAAATTGAAGCGGATTTAATTTTAAAAGCGACGATGGTAGATGGGGTTTATGATTCTGATCCGAAGAAAAACCCTGACGCGGTACGCTATGATACCTTAAGCTTTAACGAGGCTATTTCAAAAGAACTCGGTGTCATGGATTTGACTGCAATGGTATTATGTCGCGAAAATAAAATGCCTCTGTGCGTATTTGATATGTTTGAAACAGGTGCACTTAGCAAAATTATTGACGGTGATAAATCAACAGGGACTATCGTTGAGGCTGTATAAGCTCAAAAGAGTAAAAGGTTAAAAATATTATGATTAATGACATTATTAAAGATGCAGGCTCAAGAATGCAAAAGAGCATAGATTCTCTAAGAGGCGAGCTGGCAAAAGTGCGTACAGGTCGTGCTCATCCCAGCTTGCTAGAGCATATTGTGGTGGATTATTACGGTAGCGATACGCCGCTTAACCAAGTTGCTAATATTGGTGTTGAAGATGCGCGGACATTAACTGTAACGCCTTGGGAAAAGCCGATGGTGCAAGCGGTTGAAAAAGCCATTATGAAATCAGATTTGGGATTAAATCCAAATACTGCAGGTTCTGTGATTCGTATCCCTATGCCACAATTGACCGAAGAGCGTCGCCGTGACTTAGTTAAAGTTGTAAAGCACGAAGGAGAGAATGCCAAAGTAGCAATTCGTAATATTCGCCGTGATGCAAATTCTGACTTTAAAATGTTCGAAAAAGAAAAAGAAATATCAGAAGATGAAGAGCGTAAGGGGCAGGAAGATATTCAAAAAATCACCGATAAATACGTTAAAGAAATCGATGATATTGTGTCTGTCAAAGAAACGGACTTAATGAAGGTTTAAACCAACATCTGATGGAAACTGAGCTAAACATACCGCGCCACATTGCCATTGTTATGGATGGCAATGGACGTTGGGCAAAGCAAAAGCACCGGCCACGTTTTATGGGTCATAAAGAAGGTGTGGAAACCGTTCGTGAAATTGTTAAGAGTTGCTCTAAACTGGGTGTTGAATGCCTTAGCTTGTTTGCTTTTAGTAGTGAAAACTGGAAGCGACCCGAAGAAGAAATCACCAATCTGATGGGTTTGTTTATGCTGGCGCTTGATCGTGAAGCAAAATCATTGGCGCGAAATAATGTGCGTTTACAAATTGTGGGTGATCTTTCAAAGTTTTCTGAAAAGCTGCAAAAGAAAATCAGGCAAGTTGAAGAGCGTACAGAAAAAAGTACTGGCTTACGTTTAATTGTTGCGGCAAATTATGGTGGTCGCTGGGATGTAACACAAGCAGTGCAGTCACTTGCAAATAAAGTTTCTAAGGGTGAAATTAAGCCAGAGAATATTTCGGAAGATTCAATTTCAGAAAATCTTAGTACTTATCAGCTTAGTGAAAATGGTGTTCCCGACCCTGACTTATTTATTCGCACAGGTGGAGAAAAGCGTATTAGTAATTTCTTGCTATGGCAGATGGCGTATGCGGAACTCTACTTTACTGATGCTTTATGGCCTGACTTTAAAGAAGGTGAGTTAATGAAAGCGATTAGAGACTACTCATCACGCCAAAGGCGTTTCGGTAAAACCAGTGAGCAAGTCATTGCAGAAAAAGAGCTTGCAGACAAAAACCTACAAAACCAATCTTAGTGAGACTTTCGTGAGCAAAGTCTCTAGTAAAGGTCTCTCGTAGTAATTAAAACAAGGAAATCAAGATGGATGAGGCGCTAAAACAACGCGTAGTCACGGGCGTGATATTAATTGTTGCTGTACTACTGGGTGTCACTTTATTACCAAACTCTTTACTGTCGATTGTTGCGCTTATGGCTTTTGTTAGCCTAGGAGGGTGGGAGTGGGCTCGGATGGTCGGCTGTGATGATGAACTGTCTCGCGGGCTATTTGTGCTTGGTTTATTAGCCGTAAGTATTATCCCTATCGTTTGGCAAGATACTCGCTGGCTTTTTATTGTTGCAGGTGTTATTTTTTGGGCGCTTGCTTTAGTGTTATTAGCAACCTATGAAAAAGATATTAAACTCTATAAAGAGAAGAAGTGGGTGTTGCGGATCTCTGCTTTTTTTGTCTTGATTCCTGCATGGTCGGCACTGGTCACTTTACACGCGCATAAGCCAACGCTTGTATTGTATCTAATATTTTTGGTGGCTATAGCTGATAGTGGCGCTTACTTTTCAGGTAAACGTTTTGGCAAAACCAAGCTTGCACCAGAACTAAGCCCAGGTAAAACACGCGAAGGTATGTTTGGTGGTGTCGTGGGTGCTTTTGTATGGTCAATATTGGGTGCAATATATTTTGGTATTTCAGGTACTGACTGGATCTACTTTATATTCCTATCTGTTGCAGTCGCAGTACTTTCGGTAGCAGGTGATTTATTTGAAAGCCTTATTAAGCGCGAAGCTGGGCAAAAAGATTCAGGCAATATTTTACCCGGTCATGGTGGTATTTTAGATCGTGTTGATGGTTTGTTAGCGGCGCTCCCATTGTTCACTTTGGGTATCTTTTGGGGTGGCATCGCTGTATGAGTATACCGATAAACTCATCCTCAAAAGGTATTTGTATTTTAGGTGCAACCGGAACGATTGGGGTTAATACGTTGGATGTATTGGCTCGCCATGCCGAGCAATATCACGTAGTTGCATTAACCGCAAATAGCAATGTTAAAAAACTTGCGGAGCAGTGCTTAAGCGTAAAACCTGCTTATGCCGTAATGGTCGATGAAGATTCAGCCACGCAGTTAGAGGCATTGCTAAAAGAAAAAGACTGTGAAACAAAAGTTCTTGCGGGAAAACAAGCCTTGGCAACTGTCGCAAGCCTACCTGAAGTTGATTATGTCATGGCTGCTATTGTCGGTGCAGCAGGATTATTGCCTAACTTAGCTGCTGCAGAAGCAGGCAAACGCGTGATGCTTGCAAATAAAGAGTCACTGGTTATGTCAGGCAAATTATTCATGGATGCGATTCATGATAATCGCGACAAAGGCGCAGAATTATTACCGATTGATAGTGAACACAATGCTATTTTTCAGTCTATGCCTGCCTTAAAAGATGGGCTCCAGTCCAAAGCTGGTGTTACAAAAATTTTACTGACAGCTTCGGGCGGGCCATTTAGAACCCGCGACCTTGAAACCTTAAAAGATGTAACCCCCGAAGAGGCAGTAGCGCATCCAAATTGGGTGATGGGGCAAAAAATATCAGTAGATTCTGCTACGATGATGAATAAAGGTTTGGAGGTGATAGAAGCTTGCTGGTTATTTGATGTGCCAGAAGAACAAATCCAAGTAGTGATACATCCACAAAGTATGATTCATTCAATGGTGTCTTATAACGATGGCTCTGTATTAGCGCAGTTAGGTAACCCCGATATGCGTACACCGATTGCCTACGCGCTGGGCTATCCAGAACGGATTAATTCAGGCGTAGAACAGCTGGATATTTTTGAGGTTGCAAGGCTTGATTTTGAAAAACCAGACTTTGAACGCTACCACTGTTTGCAATTAGCTTATGACGCACACCGACAAGGTGGTAATGCCACGATCGCATTAAATGCTGCTAATGAAGTGGCTGTAGAGTCATTTTTACAAAAGCAGATTCGCTTCACGGATATACCGTTTGTCATAGAAAAGGCGTTAGAGCAGGCGTCTTCAGGGACAGCTAACAAAATTGATGATATACTCGCGCAAGATTTAGCCAGTCGTTCTTTTGCAGAAGAAACAATCCAACGATTAAGCTAATCGGGTGTCCGCCTAATGAGGCGGAGTTATAATAAAACTAAACTAAATAAAATACATTATGTTAACAGTACTTATCTCCGTTCTAGCTTTTTTTGTCGCTATTGGTATCTTAGTAGGAATCCATGAATTTGGTCACTTTTGGGTGGCACGTAAACTCGGTATTAAAATCATTCGCTTTGCGATTGGCTTTGGTAAGCCCTTGTGGACGCATAAATCAAATGATAAAGATGGTACAGAATACGTATTAGCCGCTATTCCCATGGGTGGCTATGTCAAAATGCTAGATGAACGAGAAGGTGATGTTGATCCAGCCGAGAAACATCGTGCCTTTAATACACAGCCTGTTTGGAAGCGCTTCTTGGTGGTGCTTGCAGGACCCATGTTTAATTTCTTCTTTGCTATTGCTGCATTTGCTGCCATACAAATGATGGGAATTGATTCAGTGCGTCCGTTAGTGGGGGAGATCACACCTAACACAGCGGCGGCTCAATCAGGTTTTGAGAATAAAGATCAAATTATTGGTATCAATAGTGTTGATACAGAGTCAATGAGTCAGGTGCGTTTGACTTTGTTGAATGAATACCTTAGAGACCCTAAATTAGCTATTCATGTGAAGACGGCTTCGGGTAATAACGCAGTACGTAATCTTGATTTATCGAGTTTGTCATTATTGGCTGATGAAGGTGATTACTTAGCAAAGACGGGTATGAACTTTTGGCAACCACCTCATTCAACAGTGATTCACCAAGTATTGCCTGAGAAAGCGGCAGAAGCTGCCGGCATGAAAGCTAAGGATAAGCTAATTAGTATTGATGGTTTGCCCGTTAAATCAACAAGCTTTTTTGCTGA